>JANOYC010000106.1:0-15449 GCA_031428675.1 Microbacteriaceae bacterium
GTCGCACCTGCCGTTGCCGGCCACTCCGCCGTGTGCACCGAGCTGTCGTGGGTCCAGCGCCACACCTCTTCCGTCGCGAAGGGGATGAACGGCGCGAACAACCGAAGCATAATATCGAGCGCTTCGCGAAGAGCGGTCGCCGCGCTCGCTTGCTCATCTGCTCCCGCCGCGCCGTAGGCACGCTCTTTGACGAGTTCGAGGTAGTCGTCGCAGAAGGTCCAGAAGAACTGTTCGGTGCTTTCGAGAGCGCGTGCGTGATCGAACTCGTCGAACGCTTTCGTCGCGACGCGCACGACGTCGTCGAGGGTCGCCAACATGTCGATATCGAGCGGGTTCGTGACTGCGGCTACTCCCGAGTCCGACGCCGAGGGCGCCGGGAACGAGTAGACGAACTTCGCCGCGTTGAGCACCTTGATTGCGAGGCGGCGCCCGATCTTGATCTGCTTCGGGTTCTGGGGGTCGAAGGCCGCGTCGGTGCCGAGGCGACTCGATGCCGCCCAGTAGCGCACGGCATCCGAACCGTGTTCCTCAAGCATTCCCGCTGGGGTCACCACGTTGCCTTTGGACTTCGACATCTTCTTGCGGTCGGGGTCGACGATGAAACCCGAAATGCCGGCGTTCCGCCACGGCACGGTGCCGTGCTCGAGTTCAGCTCGCAATACGGTCGAGAACAGCCAGGTGCGGATGATGTCCTGGCCTTGGCTACGCAGTGAGTAGGGGAACACGAGGTCGAACAACTCGGGGTCACTCTCCCAGCCACCGGCGATCTGCGGAGTGAGCGACGACGTGGCCCACGTGTCCATGATGTCCACCTCGCCGACGAACCCGCCCGGGGCACCCCGCTGGTCTTCGCGGAATCCTGCGGGCACGTCGGTCGACGGGTCGACGGGCAGCAGGTCCTTGGAAGGCACGATGACGGCGCCCTTCTCGCCGTCAGGACCGACGTGATACCAGACCGGGATGGGCACGCCGAAGAAGCGCTGGCGCGAGATCAGCCAGTCGCCCGACAGGCCGCCCACCCAATTCTCGTAACGCACGCGCATGAAGTCGGGGGTGAAGGCAACCTCGCGCCCACGCTCGAGCAGGCGCTCACGGAGCGCGGTGTCGCGCGCCCCGTTGGCGATGTACCACTGACGCGTCGAGATGATTTCGAGCGGCTTGTCGCCCTTCTCGAAGTACTTGACCGGGTGCGTGATCTTGCGCGGTTCGCCGATGAGGTCGCCCGACTCGGCAAGCAGCTCGACCATGCGGGCCTTCGCGCTGAACACCGTCTTTCCCGCGAGCTCGGCGTAGGCTGCACGCGCCGCGTCGGTGACGATGGCGTCGGGCGCCTCCGCGATGAGGCGACCATCGGCGCCCATGATCGTGCGGTTCGGCAGGTCGAGTTCACGCCACCAGATAACGTCGGTCACATCGCCGAAGGTGCAGATCATGGCGATGCCGGAGCCCTTGTCCTGCTGGGCGAGGTGATGCGGGAGCACGGGAACTTCGACGCCGAAAACGGGCGTGGTCACGGTGGTGCCGAAGAACGACGCATAGCGCTCGTCATCGGGATGAGCGACGAGCGCCACGCAGGCGGGCAGCAACTCGGGGCGGGTCGTTTCGATCTCGAGCGTGCCGCCGTCGGGCTTGTGGAACGCGACGCGGTGGTATGCCGCTGGCGTCTCCTTGTCTTCGAGTTCTGCTTGCGCGACAGCAGTGCGGAAGGTGACGTCCCAGAGGGTTGGCGCATCCGCTTGGTACGCCTCGCCGCGGCTGAGGTTGCGGAGGAACGCGCGCTGGGCGACGGTCTGGGCGTGATCGCCGATCGTGCGGTAGGTCTGGTTCCAGTCGACCGAGAGCCCGAGGGTGCGCCATAGGTCTTCGAACTGCTTCTCGTCTTCGACGGTCAAGCGCTCGCACAGCTCGATGAAGTTGCGCCGGGAGATGGGCTGCTGATCGGCGGCCTTGCCGCTTGAACCTTCTCCGCCCTGCAGCGGGGGAGTGAAGTCGGGGTCGTAACCGAGAGACGGATCGCACCTCACTCCGTAATAATTCTGTACGCGTCGCTCGGTGGGCAGGCCGTTGTCGTCCCAGCCCATCGGGTAGAAAATGCGCTTCCCGCGCATGCGCTGATACCGAGCGGCGAGATCCATGTGCGTGTAGCTGAAGACATGGCCGATATGCAATGAGCCCGACGCGGTCGGCGGGGGAGTGTCGATGGAGAACACTGTGGTCGCCTGGCCGCTGTTTGCGGCGTTCGCCGCAGCATCGGCGACCGCTCCGTCGCGATCGAAGCGGTAGGTGCCCTCCGACTCCCACGTGTGGCCCCACTTGGCCTCGAGCCCTTCGAGGGCGGGCTTCTCGGGGATCGGAAAGGCGGCAGTCATGGCGGTGCTCCGGTTCGGTATGTGCGGCACCGAGTCATCAAGAGGTGCCTAAGTGTGACGGTCGATCCATGGTACCCGCCACCCCAACTCCCGACTTGCCCACATTCGTCGCGAAATCGCGGCCGAAGGCGACGAAACTGGGCAAGTCGGGGGAGAATGACATCAATCAGAGGAGATTGACCGTTGACCAGCGGCAGATCGCACGGCAGCACAACTGCGAACGCATCCGTTCACCACTCAGCACCGTTCGCGCAGCTCATTGACGAACAGCTCATCGCGGGAGACGAGAACCCGGCAGTGGGGATGACGGGCCCAGCGCCCGGAGCACGCTTGCTTCACGACGACGACGTCGACGCGCGCATTGAATCGGATTCGCTGGGAACCATGCGCATCCCGGCGACCGTCTACTGGGGCATTCACACGGCACGGGCGTTGGAGAACTTCCCCATCACGCGCCGGGCGATCTACAACTACCCCGACCTGATCGATGCGATTGCGCGGGTCAAGCAAGCCGCTGCGCGGGCGAACGCCGAATTGGGCGTGCTCGATGCCCAGAAGGCGGCGCTCATCGACCAGGTGTGCGAGGAGATCGCTAACGGGAGCCTGCACGAAGAATTCGTCGTCGGTGTCATCCAGGGCGGTGCGGGTACATCAACGAATATGAACGCCAATGAGGTCATCGCCAACCGATGCCTTGAGTTGATGGGCAGACCGCGCGGCGATTACGCGGCGCTGCACCCGATCGACGACGTCAATCGCAGCCAGAGCACGAACGACGTGTATCCCACGTCAATCAAGCTCGCAATGGTGCTCTCACTCAAGCGACTGCTCGTCGAGCACCGACTGCTGACCCAGTCGTTCGCCGCTAAAGGCCAGGAGTTCTCGGGGATCCTCAAGATCGGTCGAACACAACTGCAGGATGCCGTGCCCATGACGCTTGGGCAGGAGTTCAGCGGGTTCGCGACCACTTTGGGCGAGGACTACGACCGTCTGAGCGAGGTCGTGCCGTGGCTCAACGAGATCAACTTGGGTGCGACCGCGATCGGAACCGGCATTACCGCTGACCCGCGCTACGCGGACGCGGTGCGCCGCCACCTCGTCGAGATCACTGGTATTCCGATGGAGACGGCCCCCGATCTCATCGAAGCAACATCGGATGCCGGAGTTTTCATGACCTTGAGCGGCACGCTCAAGCGAGCAGCGGTCAAGCTGTCGAAGATCTGCAACGACCTCCGACTCATCTCCAGCGGTCCGCAGGCGGGCTTCGGCGAGATCAATCTGCCGCCGCGACAAGCTGGATCGAGCATCATGCCGGGCAAGGTCAACCCGGTGATCCCTGAGGTCGTCAACCAGGTGGCGTTCTCTGTCATTGGCGCTGACGCGACCGTCACCGCCGCGGCCGAGGCGGGCCAACTGCAGTTGAACGCCTTCGAGCCCGTGATCGCCCACAGCATCCTGCAATCACTGGCGTGGATGACCAACGCCGTGCGCACCCTGCGCGTGAACTGTGTCGACGGGATCACCGCGAACGCCGAACGACTCGCGACGCAGGTCGAGACGAGCGTCGGCGTGGTGACCGCACTCACGCCGTACATCGGCTACGCCGCCGCGGCGACGCTCGCTCACACGGCGCTGCTCACCAATTCGTCCATCGCCGAACTCGTGGTGTCGTCGGAACTCATGACCGCCGACGAGGTCGCCAAGGTGCTGTCGCCCGAGCGATTGAGCGGGCTCGTGCCGGCAACGGCACTCATCACCCTGCCTCAGTCAACCTCGTCAGGGTGAGGGGCTCTGGGCTCAGGGTCGTTCGTGACAATCGCGCTCTCGCGAATAGCCCGCCCGGCAGTGATGTCTCCGGCGCGCTGACGGGCGAGCATGAGATTTCTCGTGGTGTCCCGCATCGGCAGTTGGATGACCTCCTCGGCCGTCACGCCGTCGCGGAGTTGCGCAAGCCGCACGATCTCGGCATCCAGTTCTGCTCCGATAACGAGCACGAGATTGCTGATAAACAGCCAGAGCAGAATGATGACCGCGCCGCCGACCCATCCGTAGATCTCGTCATAGAGCGCGATGTTCGCGACGTAGAAGGCGAAGCCAGCTGTGCACAATGCCCACGCGACGGTAGCGAATGCGGCTCCGGCACTCATCGCACGCAATTGCTGGTGTCGCACGTTTGGCGTGTAGTAGTAGAGCAACGTGACGACGACCGCGATGAGCGCGACCAGCACCGGCCATTTCCCGACGTTCCACAGGGTCAACCACGGCTCGCCGATCGACAATTGCTCGCCGATCGCGGCGGCTGCCTTTGGCGTCAGCGCGACGATGACGATCACTGGAATGCCGACGACCGTCAGCATGAGGCTCAGTAGCATCATGAGTCCACGGAACTTGACGAACTGACGCCCCTCCTGCACGTCATAGACAGTGTTTATGGCGCGCCCACACGCCGTGGCGTATGCCGAAAACGTCCAGATTGTCAGGACGAATCCGATGAGCAAGGCGATCGCCGGATTCGGGATGCCCAGCAACGACTCCACGGCGGTGCCTAAGGCGTTCGTTCCGCCGACGGAAATCTCGTCGATGATCGCCATGATGTCGCGTTCTGCTCGCTTGCGAGACGACACGATTGCGAACATCGAAACGATGGAGAGCGCGCCGGGCAGGATGCCGAGGGCCGCGAAGAATGACAGCGCGGCGGCGGAGTCGATTCCGCGATGACGAAGAAATCCGTGCCAGGCGCGAGCGAGAACGAAACGCCACATCATGCGGGACGACGGGTCGGCTGGCGAGTCCGGATCGCTCGCGGCGAGCTCAGTCATGAACCGGCGCGCGCATCCGTCTCGGGAGGACGACCCACAGTGTCACGATCGCGAGCGCGGTAGCGCCGCCCGCTGCAAAGCCCGCCCACCGCGCAATCACGACGTCGAAAATGAGGAGCACCGTGCCCGTCAGAACCACACCGACGCCCACGAGGGTGAGCTTCATCAGGCTGTTCGCGAGCGTCACGATGCGCTTCTTGGCGCGGTGCCGGAACAACGTACGGTGGATGCTCACAGGGGCCAGCCCGAGGGCCGTCGTGACAGCAGCGAGCACGACGAGCGCCAAGTAAACGCTCCGCTGGAAAGTGTCGAGATCGGTGAAGCGATCCTGAAACGCAACGGCGAGCAAAAAGCCGGTGATGATCTGGGAGCCGGTCTGGGTAACGCGCAGTTCCTGAAGAATCTCGTCCCAGTTGCGATCGAGACGTTCCGTCTGTGTTTCGTTGCGCCCGTCGTCGGCAGTTGCGTCATCGTGCGGGGATCCCATTTTCCGATGCTAACTGAGCGGTAGTCCGAGAGATAGCGGCCGGCCGCGAACCGTCGTGATCGATGTCACCGCCTCTAGTCTGGAGTGGTGAACGACGTGATCGTGAAGCTCCGCTCGGCCCTCGGAGACGCTGTTTCCGTTGCGCCGGACGACTTGACGGCTGCCCGCGCGGACCGCTCGGGATATCTGTCCGATGCGCCGCCGCTTGCCGTCGTGCATGCTCGCTCGGTGGACGATGTTCGCGCCACACTGCGCATCGCAAACGATTGCGGCGTGCCCGTCGTGACCCGCGGCGCTGGCACCGGTCTCGCGGGGGGCGCTATCGCCGGTGCCGGAGAGATCGTGCTGTCGACGCTCGCGATGAGCGAGATTGTGAGCGTTTCGGTCGACGACGAAGTCGCCGTGGTGCAGCCAGGAGTCATCAACGCCGATCTCAATCGGCATCTGGAGCAATATGGCCTGTGGTGGGCTCCAGATCCCGCGAGCAAGGAGATCTCCACAGTCGGCGGCAACATCGCGACCAATGCGGGCGGGTTGCGCTGTGTGAAGTACGGGGTGACCCGCGAGGCTGTGCTCGGATTGCGCGTCGTGCTCGCCGACGGGCGCGAACTCGTTCTCGGCCACCGCACCGTCAAGGGCGTCACCGGGCTGGATCTCACCGCGCTCATGATCGGGTCTGAGGGCACGCTCGGCGTGATCGTAGAGGCGACGCTGCGGCTGCAGCCGCGCCCGGTTGGACCGGTCGCGACGATCGCGGCGTGGTTCGACTCGATCGACGCCGCTGCGGGGGCGACCGCCGCGATCACCGCAGCCCGCGTTCGTCCGGCCGCGCTGGAATTGGTCGACGAACGTGCGCTCGGCTATATCGGCGCGCACTTGGGCCTCGATCTCGGCCGCGGCGTGCACGTGCTGGTGCAAACCGATGGCGTGGCTGCTGCGACCGAGGCGGATGCTGCGCTCGCGATCATCGCAGCCTTCGGCGGCACCGCTCAACTCTCGACAGATCCGGCCGAAGCCGATCGACTTCTCGCGGTGCGGCGGAGTTTTCACCCGGCGATGGCCGCGGTGGGCTCGGTGCTGATCGAGGACGTAGCAGTTCCGCGAAGCCAGTTGCCGGCAATGTTCCGAGCCATCGCCGACATCGAGAAGCGATGCGGAGTCGTCATTCCCACGGTCGCTCACGCGGGCGATGGCAACCTGCATCCCAACTTCGTCTTCGAGGGTGAGGACGTGCCCGAGATCGTCTGGCAGGCAGCGGATGAGCTGTTTCGCGAGTGCCTGCGGCTCGGCGGCACTCTGACCGGCGAGCACGGAGTGGGACTGCTCAAGAAACGATGGCTGCGCGATGAGCTTGGAGACGAGCAGACCGAGCTCCTGCATCAGATCAAGCACGTGTTTGACCCGCGCGGAATACTCAACCCGGGCAAGGCGTTCTGATTGCTAGCGGCGCCAGATCTACCTGGTCCGACGTCGATATGAAGCTGTTACCACAGCGGAGGAACAGATGATCCACATTCGCACCGATGTTCGGAACCGATCGGCACGAGCACTGCGGGCCCGACCGGGCGCCGGGCACGTGCGGTTGCGCTTGGACGTCGTCGATGCTCGCACCCGCACGATCGCGGCAACCGTCGACGGTGTCGGACTCGACGCTGTGGGCTTCGCGGCGGGCGATCGGGTGGCTTTCCTGCTCCCGACGTCGGAAGCTCTGCCTGCCGAGGGGGACGTCGCCGTTGTCCACGTTGGTCGACTTATCGGAGTTCCGCGTGACGTGCCGCTCGCACGAGCGGCGGCGCTGACGGTGCCGGGCGTGCTGGCGCGCGCCCTCGTGAAGGGCACGGCGAATGTTGGCCCGGGCCACGTCGTGGCGGTTGTCGGCGCGACTACACTCGTCGGCTCTCTCGCGGCCGCGTGGGCTCGTTCACTCGGCGCGACGGTCATCGACGCCGAACAGGCCAAGGCCAGCTCCGAGCGCGTAGACGCGGTCATCGATGCGCGCGATATTTCTCATCTCGCTCGTAAGCGCGGGGGTGGCCAACTCGCGCAGAACGCGGCAGAAGTGCTGCAGGCAGTGCGGGATGGCATGTTCGACGATATTCGTACTGACCGCGAGGGCTCTCGAAGCGTCGCAGCCTGACAGCCCGGCTCGCCGGCGCGGCCAGCGACCTGCATCGACTCGCACGACGCCGACAACTATCTCGCGGCGCGCAGCGCGACGGCAATACGCTGGGCGTATGACTGTGATGCCGGTTCCCGCCGATGACGACCTCACTGCTGCTGCGCTAGCCGTGAGTCGCGAGCGGCAAGCAGCTCGAGGCCCGTTGAGCGCCACCGAGCGGGCACTCCTCGGTCACTTGCCGAGTTTTCAGGCCTACCAGGGACTGCATACGATTCGCGACGAGCTTGCGCCCATCATCGGCGAACGTGCCCTCACCCTGTTCTCCTACGCGATCGCGTCCGGTTCCGGTGCCGGCGCGGCAACGGCAAGCCTGCGCGCTGCGGTGGAAGCATCGGGTGAAAACCCCGACTCGCCGCAGGTCACGGAGACAGAGCAACTGCTCATCGATTGGGGGCGAATGATCGGTGCGGCACCTCATGACATTCCTGCTGAGGTCTCCGGCCGCATTGGTCGTGCCTTCGGGCCGCGCACGCGGATCGTTCTCGTTGCGTACGCGGGACTTCTCGTTGCTTTCAACCTCGTCATGAGCGTCGGCGAGATTACGGAGTGACGCTCCGCTAGGGTACGACCGTGACTTCCGCCGCTGTCGTGTCCGTCGTCGTCATGGCGATCTGGATCCTTGTCACGCTTGCTCAACTCGGCGACGTCGTCGCCTCGCTCCTCGATCGCAGAGCGGAACATCGGCCAGCGCCCCGCAGCAGCACACGCGCACTGGTTTGGGCGGTCCCCGCCGCGTTCGCCCTGAGCGTGCCAGTTGCGGCCGGACTGGCAGCGTCGGTGACGATGGCGGCGGCCGGGGCGATCGCCGCCGGTGCGTTGCTCGCCGTCGGCGTAGCCGCCGCGGGAATAGCGATCGTGTGGTTGATCGCCAGTGGCGTCGCGGCGCAACGGTCGACGCGCCTGACCGGACTGCTCGACGACCTGCGAGCGATGCGTGGGCGGCGCGTCACCCCCGAGGCTCTGACCGCACTGCGGTCGCGATTCGACGACGTCGCCTCGGCGAGCACGCGTAGCCCAACCCCGGGGCGTCGGCTCAGTCTCCGGTGGCGGCTCATTCCGGTCATCGTCGGGGTACTGACCTTCGTCGAGTTCGCAATAGCCTCATGGGGCGTCAACGAGGTGGCCATAGCTATCGCCTCCGCCCTCGCGCTTCCAGCAATCAATGGAGTACTCGCGGTCACGGCAGTGCGATTGGCCGGTGCAGCGGTCTCGTCACGCGCGACGATCGACGCTCGCCACCGCACCGAGATCGCCCGACTGCTTGACGAGCTTGATCGCTCGTCTCGGCGAGGTGTCGCCGGGCTGGGCGACCGCGTGGCGCGGGCTCTCGACATCCTGAGAGATCAACAGTCCGGCGAAGGGTAATCTGACCGAATGACTCTCGGCCCGGCCCCTGACTCCGTCGAAGCGACCACCCACCGGCCATCGGTTCCGATCGAGCTGACGAAGGTTCGACCAAGAATCGGACTTCGCATCCTCGCCGTCGTCGGTATAGTGCTGGTGTCAATCGTCGCTGTGCTTGTTCTCGCATGCCTCGTGGCTGGACTTGGCCCGATCGCGTTCGTCGCGAGCGGGGTGATGGCCCTGATTCCCCTTGCGATCGTTTTCGCCGGTGCACGCTGGGTAGACAAGTGGGAACCTGAGCCGCGCGCGGCAATTGTCTTCGCGTTCTTGTGGGGGGCGGCCGCTTCCGTCGCAATCGCTCTCATTGTCGGCGCGGAGGTCGACAACGTCGTGGCGGCCATGGGCGGCCCTGGCGCAGGCTACGAGTTCTTCAGCGCCGCGATTCAAGCGCCCATTGTCGAAGAGGCTGCAAAGGGTCTCGGGCTATTCATCATTTTTCTCGTTGCACGCCGGCACTTCGACGGGCCAGTCGACGGCATCGTCTATGCCGCATGGGTAGCCGGCGGGTTCGCGTTCACCGAGAACATCCTCTATTTCGGCTCGAGCATCCTCGAAGCACAGGGGGTGGTCGAGGTGTTCTTCATTCGCGGCTTTATGTCGCCGTTCGCGCACGTGATGTTCACCGCGTGCACTGGCATCGCTCTCGGGTTGGCCGCGCGGAGGGTAAACGCGATCGGCGCTTTCGGCATCTTCCTCGTCGGACTCGTTCCTGCGATGATGCTGCACGCGCTGTGGAACGGTGCCCTCTTCTTCGTGTCCGACTTCTATGGCTACTATGCGCTCGTGCAGTTCCCCTTGTTCGTCACGATGGTGCTTGTGGTCAGCTACCTCCGACGCGTGGAGGCGAAGCTCACCTACGCGCGGCTTCTGGAATACGCGGCTGCCGGCTGGTTCAATCCCGACGAGATCCCGGCGATTGCGACCCCGGCCGGACGGCGGCGAGCGCTCGCATGGGCGCGGTCGCGGGGAGTCGCTGGCGCCATGCGTCGCTACATCCTCGTGTCGACGCGGCTCGCCTTCGCCAGGCAGCGAATCGTCGCCGGGCGGCAGGGTATCGGAGCCCAAGCAGATGAAGCTGCGCTGCTGGCACAGGTGGTCGACAACCGCCGTCAATTGCGGGTAGCTCCAGCAGTGACGTGACGGCATCCGGCCATGCGTGTGGCCGGACTCGAGTCGGCATCACGAGTACACTGGATTGCTCGATCAACCGGGGGTTTCAATCGTGGTGTCACCTGAGCTTGCGCGGGAACGCGACTACGTTGCTCGACTGTACGCCCGTCTGGATGCGCTACGTGCCGAGACGGAATCCCACCTTTCGGCGGTTCGCCGGAGCAATCCCGGTGGCAATCACCAAAACCGTTCCGAGCGCGATTCGTTCACCCACATGTACCAGGAGCGGCTTGCGCAGCTCAACGAAGTCGACGAACGTCTCGCCTTCGGCCGCCTCGACCTCACGAATGGCGAGCACAACTACATCGGTCGCATTGGCCTGCGCGATGAAGACCAGCATCCGATTCTGCTTGATTGGCGTGTGCCTCAAGCGAGCGCCTTTTATCAAGCCACGGCGGCGACACCGCTCGGCGCGCGCTCTCGCCGTCATTTGACGAGCAAGGGGCGCGAACTCACTCGGATCGATGATGAGATCTTCGACCCCGAGTTGCTCACCGGCGACCCTGCGGAGTTCCAGGGCGAGGCTGCACTGATCGCAGCCATTACCGCGGAGCGCACCGGACGCATGACGGATATCGTGTCAACGATCCAAGCCGAGCAGGATCGCATCATCCGCTCGGACGCAGCCGGGGTTCTCGTCGTTCAGGGTGGACCGGGCACAGGTAAGACCGCCGTAGCTCTGCACCGGGCGGCGTACTTGCTCTATTCGCACCGCGACCGATTGGCTAAATCGGGCGTGCTGATCGTCGGCCCGTCGCGCTCGTTCCTGCAGTACATCGAAGCGGTGCTTCCCTCGCTCGGCGAGACCGGCGTGGTGCTCGCGAGTGTCGGGCAACTGTATCCGGGCATCGACACATCCCTCGACGACGAAACCGCCGTGGCTGCGCTCAAGGGGAGCGGGCGGATGGCCGACCTCATCCAGCGTGCCATCCGGTCACGACAACGGGTCCCTTCCGAGCCGCAGGTGCTCGATGTCAACGGCGAGAAGCTCATTCTTGAGCCGTCCGTCATTGCCACAGCCATGGCAGCGGCGCAACACAGCCGAAAGCCATACAACAAGGCGAGGGTGCGCTTCCAGCGCACGGTGCTCGCCGCTCTGACAACCCAGCTGGCCGTGCAACTGCGTCGTCGGGGGAACACCATCGACGATGCCGACCTGGTCGTGCTCGCCGAAGACGTACGAACGTCGCATGACGTTCGAGTGGCGGTCAACACTGCATGGATTCCGCTCACCCCGGAACGCTTCCTCCAAGATCTCTATGCGCGACCGAATTGGCTCGCCGAGCTCACCCCACGGTGGACGCCGGAACAGCGCGCGCTCCTTAGGCGCGAGCGCGACGCTCCCTTCACCGTCTCTGACATTCCCCTGCTCGATGAAGCGGCAGAGTTGTTAGGCGATTACGACGATCGATCGAGCGCAGACAAACGCGAAGCGCGACAACAGCGAAAGCGCGATATCGAGAACGCCGAGGCGGCCATCCGCAATATGGGCGTCGAGGGCCAAGTGTCCGCCGAGCAGATCGCGACGGGCTACGCGCCGAGCGAGCTCCGAGCGACGACCGCAGAGCGCGCAGCCGCTGACCGCACCTGGACCTATGGGCACATCGTCGTGGACGAAGCACAAGAGCTCTCGGCCATGCAGTGGCGACTCTTGCGCAGGCGAGGTCCGCAGCGATCCTTCACTGTCGTCGGGGACATTGCACAAGCGAGTTCTGCGGCTGCGGCGACGTCCTGGAAGGTAGCGATGACTCCGCTCGTGGGTCGAGACGAGCCGGGTGAGCGATGGCGCCTCGAAGAGCTCACCGTGAACTACCGCACCCCGGCGGAGATTACGGCGGCGGCGGAATCAATGGCTCTCGCCCATGGCGTGCCCGTGACGCCATCCCGCGCCGTGCGGGAGAGCGCGTGGCCGATCACCCGACTTTCCGTCGACGTCGCGGATCTTCTGCCCGCGATCGTCGATGTGGTCGACGAAGACCTGGAACTGGGAAGCGGCGGCACGCTGGCTGTCATCACGCTGCCGGGCATGCTCACCCCCGTGGCGCGAGAATTGAGCCTCCGGTTCGGCGCCCGTGTGGGTGTCGGCGCCACCGGACTGTCGTTGCCGGTCGTTGTCATCACCCCTCAAGAATCGAAAGGTCTGGAGTTCGACGCTGTTGTGATCGTCGAGCCCACAGACATCCTCGAATCGACTGAACGCGGAGCGGCGCGCCTATACGTTGCGATGACTCGGCCTACCCAACGGCTGCACCTCGTGGGCAGCCGACCGTTCCCGGTAGGTCTCTAGCCAGGCGAGCGATAAACACTTATCGCCCGGTGCTGCGGCAGAGCCTGCAAGTCGACCGGGCGATAAGTTGATCTAGGAACACCTTGCTCCTGCCGGAGCGAAAAATCAAGAGCAAAGTGCGGAATGCAACGATGCGAGCTCGGGCGAAGGGTCGGCCGTCGGCGAGCCAGTGGGCGCCACGTGCACCGACTGATCGGGCGAACGCAAGTCTCTTGGGATGCGTCGCTGGGACGCGAGGGTTAACCGTGTGCGCACTCGCCGGATGACGTCGGTTGCGACAAAGCAGGCGCTTGCTCTGCGACGGGGGCGAGTTCGCTCATCGTCATGGCATAGCCCACCTGATCGGCGTTGGAGCTACGGGCGAAGATCACGCCAGTGACTGCGCCATCGACGGTAAGCAGCGGACCGCCGGAATTTCCCTCGCGGACGTCCGCGGCGAGCGTGTACACCTCGCGAGGGCTCGAGTCGGTTCCATAAATGTTCGAGGCGGAAATTGTCTCGACAGAAATGATCTCGGCACCGGTTGACACGAACGGCCCGCCGAAGGGGTATCCGTGAACGACGGCGGTGTCGCCGTTCGTCAAGTTCGGCGACATCGGGAGCGGCGGTGCGTTCAGTCCGCTCACGGCGACGACGGCGAGGTCGTCGGTCGGGTCGAAGTAGACCACGGTGCCCGCGAGCACCTGCCCGGACAGGGTTTCGATCACCGGCTCGTCCACGCCGGCGATGACGTGCGCGTTCGTGATAATGCGATCGGCCGTCACGACGAAACCTGTTCCGGATTGCGTCTGGCCGCACGCGTAGGCCGTGCCGGTGATTCGTACGACCGACTGCGCGGCCTGCGCGAGGGCGGGGGTGCCCGCATCCACAACCGGAGCATCGGGAGGCACCCCGGCAAACGCATCGAGAATGAGGGGGATCCCGTCGGCAACAGCAGCGTTCCGGGCTTCGGCCAACCACAACTCGACGGGATCAGGCGTGACCTGGCTGATCGTTCGAATAGTCACGGAGTGGGCGATGGCACGCGTTAATTCGGGAACGCCAAGAGCGCCCGCGCTCGCGGACAGCACTGAGATGCCTAGCGCCGCGGCCACGACGGTTGCGAACGCGCCGAGAGCTCGGTCGATGGCGCTCAGTGGCGAACGCCCCATGCGGCGACGGAGACCTCTGCCAACGGCAACGCCGATCGACTGCCCGACGATGATGAGAGCGAGCGCAACGCCGATGGTGGCAGCGATACGCCACGAGGCGGCGGGGACCCACGCGCCGACATGCGGCACGACGAGAAACGCCGCAATCGCCCCCGCCGTAATGCCGGCGACCGTGGACACGCTGCGGGCGAGTCCGGCGCGATATCCGTAGATCACGTACGACACGAGTAGAGCAACGAGGATCACGTCGAGGATCACGCTTGATGACATCAATTCCTCCGCTTCTGAGGATAGGCGTGCGCGGTCGGGAAAGTGCTGACAGGCCGCCTGACCACTACTGGGGGCGCAAGGGGTGAAACATTCTCGTGTACGGCTTGTATCGTGGTGACGGGGAAAAGGGGAGCATTCGTGGGGGATTCCGTAGCGGACGAGTTCGCATCGCGCCGACATCGCACGCCCACACTGCACACGCGGCGGCCGGGCTACCCCGTGCTGCGCGAGTGCCTGTGGATACAGGCCGGTGCGAAGCCGCGAGGACGCGTCGCGCGCGTACTAGGAGTGAGCCCGCTCCTTCGAGAGGCGAAGAACTGGTATCGCGGCGGGCTCGGTGAACTGGAAGTCATCAGCGTGCTCGACGTTCTGGGCGCCGAATGGACCGTTCTGCATTCCATCCCCGTTGCCGCCACCGGAAGCGGGCGAGCGACAATGATCGACCACCTGGTAATCGGTCCAGGAGGGGTCTTTGCAATCAACGCGAAGAACCACGCTGGTTCACGCATCTGGGTCAACGACCGCACATTCCTTGTCGACGGCCGCAACAAAGACCACCTGCACGCGGCCTTGCGGGAGATGACACGCGCCTCGCGCTTGCTCAGCGAGGCGGTGGGTGCACGAGTCGACGTGACCCCTGTCGTCGTAGTGGCGAACCCGCAGTCGATCACACTCGGAGTGGCGACGCCCTTGGTGCACGTGCTCAGCTCATCGGGCCTCTACCGGTTCCTGCACCGTCGACGCGTGTTGTCGCCCGCCGATATTGCTCGACTTTCAGCCGCGGCCGCGGACTTCAGCACGTGGCGGAGCGAGCCTGAAGACCTTCCCGACACCGCTTATGTCGTGGAACGTTTTCGAGCGCTGAGCGCCGAGGTCGCGGACGCCCGTGCTCGCTCGTTGACCTGGTCTTGCGGTGGACTGGCCGCAGCCTTCCTTCCGGCGGTTGCGGTCGTGGCCACCACGGTCGCGCCTATCTGGAGCGCTCTCTGAGTCGTGCGCGATCGCTGTTCCTGCTAGACTCCCAAGGTTGCCGTCTAACGGCCGCGGATAAACAGAGCCCACTCACCAGGAGCCGGGCACCGCGCAACGAGAAGAGAGGGGATCCCATCTATGGCACTTGAAGCCGAAGTCAAGAAGGCGATCATCGACGAGTACGCTACCCACCCAGGTGACACCGGATCCCCGGAGGTTCAGGTCGCGATGTTGACGCGTCGCATCAAGGATCTGACCGAACACCTCAAGGAGCACAAGCACGACCACCACTCACGTCGTGGTCTGTTGCTTCTGGTCGGGCAGCGTCGTCGTCTGCTGGG
>JANOYC010000107.1:0-61239 GCA_031428675.1 Microbacteriaceae bacterium
GAGCAATTCTCGGACTACGGAGGGGCCTTGGCGAATACGCCGGGGCCCCTTCGTCATGCTCGCTGTCGGGCGCTTTCGGGCGCTTTCAGGCGCTGTCGGGCGCCGGCGCAATATTCCCACACCCCACCACCCACACACCCCCGCCGTCCGCCGTCCGCTCCGTCCGCGTGCCCCGTTGTGCAGGATCGCGCCAGCCTGCCGGTAAGCGCATACCAGCAGTGTCGCCGACACGTCCCCCACGTTGTGCAGGACATCCGCGAACAAGAACGCTCCACGGTGTCAATGTTGCGCAGATTATGGCCGGGATGTCCTGCACAACGCGATCCGGCTCGACCTGGCTGAGCGGTGCAACGAGAGCACGTCACACGCCATGTGTCCTGCACAACGAGAGCCGAGAGCCGAGAGCCGGCTGTCCTTCAGCGATGAGGAACGCTGCTCAGTGCGGCGCCAGGGCTGACGCGACGAGGTGGCGCCGCCACTGCCGCCGCGCAAGCGTCAGCGCGCCGGGCCAGCGCCACTGGGCCGCCGGGCCATCGCCGCGAGGCCAGCGCACAAGCGCCAGCGCCGCGAGGCCAGCGCGCAAGCGCCAGCGCCTCAGCGACCGAGCGCCTTCGCGTCAGTGGCCGAAGCGTCCGCGGTAGTACTCGAAGGTCCAGCCGACCAGAGCGACCACGGTGATGGAGACACCGATGTACGCGATCCAGGGTCCAATAGCAACGCCCAAAAACACGGATGCGAGAGCAGCACCCAGCACGATCGGCCACCAGCTCCAAGGGCTGAAGAACCCGAGCTCGGGGTCGCCGTCGTCGATGTTGGCGTCGTTGCGGTCTTCGGGCAGTTCGCCGCCTTGTGCCGCGCGAGCGCGCCCCAGATAGAACGCGATGAAGGCCGACAACACACCGGTGAGGGCGATGCCCACCGCACCGACCCACTCGATCCGGGAATGAAGCGGATCAAGGAGGCCCCACACGATGTAGAGCACGTCGGCGAGGAAGAAGAAGACCGCCAGGACCCAGAACAGGACCACGTTGGTTCTCATGGCGTTACTTCACCTTCTCGTCTGCGATGTCATACACGGGCGCGTCGGGAGCGTCTTTCAGCGGCCCGATACCAACGGGGACCCCGGCCTCCGGGTGGTTCAGGTCGAACGCCGGCGACTCCGAACGGATGCGCGGGATCGACGTGAAGTTGTGACGGGGTGGCGGGCACGAGGTTGCCCATTCGAGTGAACGTGAGTAACCCCACGGATCATTCACGGTCACCTTCGGAGCTCGGCGTGCCGTGATGTAGACGTTGTAGAAGAACGGTAGCAGCGACGCACCGAGGATTCCGGCGCCGATGCTCGACAGCTGGTTCATCCACGTGAGTCCGTCTTCGGGGAGGTACGTCGCGTAGCGACGAACACCGCCGAGCACACCGATCCAGTGCTGAACGAGGAAGGTCGTGTGGAAGCCGATGAACAGCGACCAGAAGTGGATCTTTCCCAAGCGCTCATTGAGCATCTTGCCTGTCCACTTCGGCCACCAGAAATAGAACCCGGCGAACATCGCGAATACGACTGTGCCGAAGACGACGTAGTGGAAGTGAGCGACGACGAAGTATGTGTCGGAGACGTGGAAGTCGAGGGGCGGCGAGGCCAGGATGACGCCGGTAAGGCCACCGAAGGTGAAGGTGATGAGGAAGCCGATCGCCCAGATCATAGGCGTCTCGAACGTCACCGACCCTCGCCACATGGTGCCGATCCAGTTGAAGATCTTCACCCCTGTTGGCACTGCGATCAGCATGGTCAGGAGCGCGAAGAACGGCAGCAGTACCGAGCCGGTGACGTACATGTGGTGCGCCCAGACCGTGATCGACAGTGCAGCAATCGCGATCGTCGCGTAGATGAGCGTCTTGTAGCCGAAGATCGGTTTGCGACTGAATACCGGGAGGATCTCGGAAATGATGCCGAAGAACGGCAAAGCGATGATGTAGACCTCCGGATGCCCGAAGAACCAGAACATGTTCTGCCACAAGATGGTGCCACCGTTGGCAGGGTCATAGAGATGAGCACCCGCGACGCGATCGGCGCCGAGCGCGAACAGTGCGGCCGCGAGCACCGGGAACGCCATGATCACAAGCAACGAAGTGACAAGCGTGTTCCACGTGAAGATCGGCATGCGGAACATCGTCATTCCCGGAGCCCGCATCGTAATGATCGTCGTGATGAAGTTCACCGCACCGAGGATCGTGCCGAAGCCACTGAGCGCGAGGCCGAACACCCACAGGTTTCCGCCGTATCCCGGAGTGAAGGTCGTGCTCGACAGCGGCGCGTAGGCGAACCAGCCGAAGGATGCCGCGCCCTGGGGGGTGAGAAAACCGGCGACGGCGATGAGCGAACCGAAGTTGAACAGCCAGTAAGCGAGCGCGTTCAGTCGAGGGAACGCAACGTCGGGTGCCCCGATCTGCAACGGCATCAGTACGTTGGCGAACCCGGCGAATAGAGGCGTCGCGAACATGAGCAACATGATCGTGCCGTGCATTGTGAAGAGCTGGTTGTACTGCTCTTTCGTCGCCACGATCTCGAGGCCCGGCGCAAACAGCTGCGCACGGATGATGAGGGCCATCACTCCGCCGAGGCAGAAGTACACGAACGACGTGATCAGGTACATGTACCCGATCGTCTTATGGTCGGTCGAGGTCACCCATCCAACGAATACGTTGCCCTTGCGCTCGAGCTTCTCGGACCGAGTCTGCTTCGGCGCCTGGAGTGTGGCGGTACTCATCGCTGGCTATTCCTCTTCGCTTGTCGGCGCGCCGGTTCCCGGCAGATTCTGATTCACGTTGAAGTCGACGCCGATCTGACCGCCGAACCCTGCGGCCCGCTGAGCGGCGACATACGATTCGTAGTCGTCTTGCGACACGACCTCGACCCGGAACAGCATCAGCGAGTGGTATTCGCCGCAGAGTTCGGCACACTTGCCGTCGTAGCTGCCGATCTTGGTCGGAGTGACGTACATGTAATTCGACTTGCCCGGGATCATGTCTTTCTTGTACAAGAAGTCCACGATCCAGAACGAGTGGATGACGTCACGCGCTTCGATCTTAATCTCGATCGTCTTGTCTACCGGCAGGTAGAGCACGGGAAGTTGGTCCATGTCGACTCCCCCGCCGGGAAGCTCTTGACCTTGGATGCCCGCCGAATATACGTCGTCGGTCACGTAGTTGAAGTCCCACGCCCAGCGCTTGCCGATGACCTCGATCTGGTAGTCGGGGTTCTCGTAGGCCTCTTCGATCGCGTTCTGATCGCGGGCGGTGAAGGCGAAGAAGCCGATCACGAGGATGAGTGGAACGATCGTGTAGAAGATCTCGATCGGGAGGTTGTATCGCAATTGCACCGGAAGTCCGACCTGGCCCTTGCGGCGGCGGTAGACCACGGCAGCCCAGATGATGAGTCCCCAGGTGACGACACCGACGGCGAGAAGCACGATCCATGACGTGACCCAGAGGCCGATGATGCGATCGACGTGATTGGTCGTTCCGGGCTCGGTCGGCAGATATCCCTGCAACTGGGCTTGAGTACACCCGGCAAGAATGATCGAGAGCGAGGCCGCGATTGGGATTGCGGCCCATCGAAGACGGCGGTTAGAGCGCACCTGTGACCTCTCGGATGACGCGGACGTTACTTTGCCAGTCTATAACGCGAAAGAGCGTCGGCCTTTCGACCGACGCCCTTGCCACGCGCAAATCCGAACTCAATCAGTGGAAAGAATCACCGCACGCGCAACTGCCCGACGCGTTCGGGTTGTCGATGGTGAAGCCCTGCTTTTGAATGGTGTCTTCGAAGTCGATGGATGCGCCGTCGAGGTAGGGCACGCTCATCTTGTCGACGACGACCTCGACGCCATCGGTGAATTCCACGGTCGCATCGCCGTCGAGCGTGCGCTCGTCGAAGTAGAGCTGGTAGATGAGGCCAGAGCAGCCGCCAGGCTGCACGGCGACTCGCAAGCGAAGGTCGTCGCGGCCTTCCTGCTCGAGGAGGCTACGCACCTTGGCTGCTGCGGCGTCGGTCAATCCAACGCCGTGGGCGGCAGTCGTCAGTGTGGTGTCAGTCATGCGATCCATGTTATGTCCGATCGTTGAGCTTTGCCAGCAAGAGCGCCTCCGTGAGGATCGCACGCTGGAACACGCCCAAGTGCAGTGATTCGTTGGGACTGTGCGCTCGGGAATCGGGGTCTTCCACCCCGGTGACCAGAATCTGAGCGGCGGGGAATGTTTCGACGAGGTCGGCGATGAAAGGGATCGACCCTCCAACTCCCGTTTCGAGAGCCTCGACGCCCCAGGCTTCGGCCATCGCGAGCTTGGCATCGGCCACCGCCCATCCGGAGGTGTCGACGAGGAAGGGACTGCCCGTGTCGACGTTCGAGATCTCGATTGCCGCGCCGAACGGGGTCATAGCGTGAAGATGGGTCGACAGCGCGACGAATGCGTCGTCGGCGGTTTGCCCCGGCGCGACGCGGGCGCTGATCTTCACTCGCACGCTAGGCACCAGGGTGTTCGACGCGTTCAGCACGCTCGGGGCATCGATGCCGGTGATGCTGATCGCAGGCTGGTACCACAGTCGGCTGAGCAGGCTTCCCTGCCCGATCGTTGTCGCCGTGTCGAGCAGACCTGACTCCTCGCGCAACTGCTCTTCGGAATATTCCGGCGTGTCGGCGTTGTGACTGGTCAGACCCGCGACGGCGACCGAGCCGTCGTCGCAGTAGAGGCTCGAGAGGAGCTTCACCGCGGCGAGCATGGCATCGGGCACTGCGCCGCCGAGCATGCCGGAGTGGGAGGCGTGAGCGAGGGTTGAGATCTTTAGCGTGAATGTCACGTTGCCGCGCAACGCCACCGTCAGGGCTGGCGTCGTCGTATTCCAGTTTCCGGAATCAGCGACCACGATGGCATCAGCGGCCAGCGCATCGCGGTGATCGACGAGGAAGTTGCGGAACGACCGAGAACCGAACTCCTCCTCCCCCTCGATGAAGAGCGCGAGTCCAAGGTCGAAGTCCGCTCCGATGGTTTCGATGAGGGCTCGGATGGCGGCGACATGCGCCATGACTCCGGCCTTGTCGTCGGCGGAACCGCGGCCATAGAGGCGATCGTTGCGCACGGCGGGCTCGAACGGTGGCGAATCCCAGTCGTCGTCATTTCCGGGGGGCTGCACGTCATGGTGCGCGTAGAGAAGGATCGTCGGGCGCCCGTTTCGCGCCGTCCGAGTCGCGATCACCGCCGGTTGGCCGAGCCCGTCACCGCTTTCCAACGTCGACTGTTCGACACTGACGGTGTCGAAAACCCCGAGCTCTTCGACCAGCGCTCTGACCGCCTCGGCGCTCGCTCGCACCTGTGCCGTGTCGAATCCGTCCCAGGATACCGATGGGATGCGCACCAGCGCCGCTAGGTCGGCGATCGATCGCGGCATCCCGAGTTGCACGCTCTCGCGCAGCGACGGCAGTAGAGCGACGGCGCCCTCCTGGGCGGAAAGTCCGGTGTGGGTCATGCAGGTAATCTTAAGTCGACAGCAACTAAGAGGACTTCACCGTGGCAGAGACACCAGCGAACAAGGCCGACACCGGCGCCGAATCAGAACCGACGGGCGAGGCGACCGGCAGCGGCAAAGGGCGCGCGACTCCTACGCGTCGCGAGAAGGAAGCGGCACGCAAACGCCCGCTCGTTCCCAATGACCGGGCCGAGGCCCGCAAGAAGGCACGGGCCACCGTCCAGGCTCAGCGCGAACGCGCGCGCATCGGGATGGCCAACGGTGACGAGCGTTATCTGCCGATGCGTGACCGTGGGCCTCAGCGCAAGTTCGTGCGGGACTATGTCGACGCCCGGTTCAGTATCGGCGAGTTCCTCCTGCCCGTCATGTTCATGGTGGTGATCATCTCCTTCATTCCGCAGGCCGAAGTGGCGGTCTTCAGCTTCGTCGTTCTCTACGCGTTCCTGCTCCTCGCGGTCGTCGACGCGGTGTTCCTCGGTTTCACGCTCAAGCGCAAGCTTGAGGCGAAGTTCGGTGAGACCCGGGTCGACAATGGCTATCGCTGGTATGCCGCCATGCGCGCGTTCCAGTTGCGAACGATGCGCTTGCCGAAGCCGCAGGTCGGTCGACGCCAGTTTCCGTCGTAAGGCAGACCCCTCCGTAACGAGAGCAGCTCCGTCAGTGGAATTGTCCGTTCGCGCCGAAGGTTCAGCGACGACGGGCGATTTCAGCAAGTCCACGGTTGATCTGGCGCGCCCACAGTGGGCCACGGTAGAGGAAAGCCGTGTATCCCTGCACGAGAGTGGCTCCGGCGTCAAGACGAGCTTGCACGTCGACCGCCGTTTCCACGCCGCCGACCGAGATGATGCAGTATTCAGCGGGAACCACGTCGCGCAATACGCGGAGCACCTCGATCGATCGCGGGGCGAGCGGGGCGCCGGATAGCCCGCCTGCGCCGGCCGCGACTACCGTCGCTCGCGGCGTGCGCAAACCTTCTCTCGACAGCGTGGTGTTTGTCGCAATGATGCCATCGAGCCTGAGCTCAAGCGCGAGAGCTGCGACCCGTCGCACTTCGGCATCGCTCAGATCTGGCGCGATCTTGACGAGCACGGGTGTCGATCCCGCTGCCTTCTGCACTGCTGTGAGCAGCGGCGCGAGGCGATCGATCTCCTGGAGGCCCCGAAGCCCTGGCGTGTTCGGCGAACTCACGTTCACGACCAAATAGTCGGCACTCGGCGCGAGTTGTCTCGTGCTCGCGAGATAGTCGTCGACCGCGTCGTCGACATCGACGACACGGCTCTTTCCGATGTTGACGCCGATGATCGGCCGACCATTCCGCGCGGCTTCCCGAGCGATGCGGGGTGCCGCGGCGAAGGCGCCCTCGTTGTTGAAGCCCATTCGGTTGACGACTGCCCGGTCGGGAATCAGGCGAAACAGTCGGGGCTTGTCGTTGCCCGCTTGAGCCCGCGCCGTGATGGTTCCTACCTCGACGTGACCGAAGCCGAGCTGCCCCAGCCCACGGATGCCCTTGCCGTCTTTGTCGAAGCCGGCTGCGAGTCCGAATGGAGACGAGAATTGCAGGCCGAGGGTCGTGACCGCGAGGGCATCCTCGGGCCTGGACGCACGCTCGAGGATTCTGCCAATTCCGATGTGCGGAAGCAACCGGATTACGCGGAATGCGAGGTGGTGGGCCTGCTCCGGGTCGATGCGGCTGAGGACGGTGCGAAAGAAGAAGGGATACATGCCGTAGTCAGGCTACTGGGCCGATTCGCTCTTTCCCGACAACGAGTTGTCGCGCTCGACCCGCAGGAGCGTGATGGCGGACTCGAAATCATCAAGCGATTCGAAGGCCTGATACACGCTCGCGAAGCGCAGATAGGCGACCTCGTCGAGTTCGCGAAGCGGTGGCAAGATGGCGAGCCCGATGTCGTTCGCTTCGACCTGTGCAGCGCCCGTCGCCCGGATGGCCTCTTCGACCTTCTGTGCGAGCACCGCGAGGTCGCTATCGGTCACCGGGCGGCCCTGGCACGCCTTGCGCACGCCGGAGACGATTTTTTCGCGACTGAACGGCTCAACCACGCCATTGCGCTTGATCACGCTGAGGCTGGCCGTTTCGGTCGTGCTGAAGCGACGACCGCATTCCGGGCACTGGCGACGACGACGAATGGCGACGCCATCATCGCTCGTTCGCGAATCAATCACGCGGCTATCGGGAAACCTGCAGAAAGGGCAGAACATAGTGGAGCCAGATTACGCCTGTTCGGCGACCGAATCGGCGGGCGTCACCGCGTCGAGAATCGCTCCGACACGGCGTCGCCGTGGGCTGGGAGATCTTCGGCCGCGCTGAGCGCCATGAGCCGCTCCGCCACCTCACCGAGCGCCGCCCGGTCGTAGCTGATCACTTGCTGCGGGCGCAAGAACGTGTAGGCGCCAAGACCCGACCCGAAGCGCGCCTGTCCCCCGGTCGGCAGGACGTGATTCGAACCGGCAAGGTAATCTCCGAGACTCACCGGCGAGTGCGGGCCGACGAAGATCGCGCCCGCGCTGTCAATCATTGCCAGCAGCGCATCCGTATCGGCGGTCTGCAGTTCCAGATGCTCCGGCCCGTAGGCGTTGCTGAACGCGGCAGCGGCAGCGAGACTGTCAACGAGCACGATCGCCGACTGTTCGCCCGAGAGGGCGATTGCTACGCGCTCAGAGTGTGTGGTCGACTGTGCGAGTTCGTTCAGCACCACGCGAACGGCGTCGGCAAAGGGCTCCGAGTCGGTGACGAGCACTGCGGCCGCGAGTTCGTCGTGCTCCGCCTGACTGATCAGGTCGGCGGCGACGAAGCGCGGGTCAGCGCTCTCATCGGCGATCACGAGAATTTCGGTGGGGCCAGCTTCTGAGTCGATGCCAACAATCCCGCGCACGAGACGTTTGGCGGCAGCGACGTAGATGTTTCCTGGGCCAGTGATGAGTTCCACCGGGTCGAGCCCGAGGTCGTCGACACCGTGTGCGAGCGCGCCGATGGCACCAGCCCCACCCATCGCGTAAACCTCGTCAACCCCCAGCAGACCGGCCGCACCGAGAATCGTCGGGTGAACTGCACCACCGAACTGCTTCTGCGGAGGCGAAACGAGTGCAATGGATGCCACGCCGGCGACCTGCGCCGGAACGACGTTCATCACGACACTCGACGGATACACGGCCTTGCCGCCCGGCACATACAGCCCAACACGATTGACGGGGTGCCAGCGTTGCATGACGCGCGCTCCCGGACCCAGTTCGGTGAAAGCCGGCGCCGGCACTTGGGCAGAGCTTGCGAGACGCACGCGATCGATGGCCTCTTCAAGCGCTTGGCGCACCATCGGATCGAGCCCGGCGACGGCATCCGCTATTTCTCCAGCGCTGACGCGGATCGACGGTGGCCGCACGCCGTCGAGCCGCTCGGCCTGATCGAGCAGGGCTCGCTCGCCGTGCTGGCGAACGTCATCGATCAAAGACGCGGCTACCTCGGATGCGGCGGAGACATCCATGGCGGCGCGCGGAATGAGACGGGCGAGTTCGGCGCGAGTAGGCTGGAGGCCCCGGAGATCTATCGAGTGCATCATGGCCTACCCATGCTAATTGCTCGCCGGACGCAATCCCCGGCGTCGGCGCCGGGACTAAGCGATGATTGATACGTGCGCATGAATAATCACAACCCGGTGGCGACCTCCGTCGATAGCCTCGACGCCTTCAAACAGGCGTTCCGTCGGCACGCTGCGGGCGTCGCCGTTGTCACGTCGCTCTCGCCCACCGGATCTCCTGTCGGCTTCACGGCCACCTCACTCGCATCGCTATCAGCCGTGCCGCCGACAGCGACCTTCAATATGGCCCAGATCGCCTCGGCGTTTCCGGCGATCACGCCCGGCAACCGGGTGGCCATTCACATGCTCGGCTCCCGCAATCGCGCGCAAGCGGAACGGATGGCGGCCGACAACGCTGCCCGGTTCGCGGTGGACGACTGGGCGCAGGGACCACACGGAGTGCCAATTCTCGACGGCGTGACCGCCTGGATGACCGGGGTGGTTCTCGAGGTTCATCCGGTGCACGCCAACGCCGTCATCGTGGTGCAGATCGAAGAAGGTGGACTCGGCGAGCCCGATGACGCGTTGATCTACCACGAGCGAAAGTACCGCGCACCCGGCCTGCACGTCTGAGACTGGGGCTCGATCAGCCGAGGCAGTTGGGGCCGAGCAGACTTTTCAATTCGCCGTACAGGTCAGCGCTGACGGTCACGGGATACGGGATCTCGAACATTCGCGCGAGATCGCCCTTGATGAGCTTGAGTCTCACCTCGTTGTCGCCCGAATGCCGAATGAGCACATCGTTGAGCGCAGTGACCACATCGGTCGTTGCCCGGGCTTCGGGCACCGAGATGACCAGCGGACCGGAACCGAGGCTCGCGCCGATGTCGGGAGCGAACATGCTCGAGGCATGCATATTCATGCCGTCGTCGCGAATGCTGAGGCGACCGCGCACCACCACGATGGCATCGTTCACGAGCGCGGGCGAGAACTCCAGGTAGGTCTTGCCGAGGAACATGACGGTCATCTCCGCGCCGAAGTCCTCGACGACTGCGAGCCCATACTGGTTGCCGGAGTTGCGGGCGGTGCGGTGCTGCACACCGGTGATCAGGCCAGCGATCGTCACGGTCTCGCCGTCGCCAGCGACGTCGCCGGTGAGAATCTCGGTGATACTCGCGCTCGTGTGCTTCGCCAGATGCATTTCCAGCCCGGCAAGCGGGTGATCCGACACGTACAACCCGAGCATCTCCCTCTCGAACGCGAGCTTGTCGCGCTTGGACCACTCCGGTCGTTCGGGGATTTTGTCGGGCTCATCATCGAAGTCGAATATGCCCCCGAAGAGGTCAACCTGACCGTTTGCTTCGTTGCGCTTCAGACTCACGGCGCTGTCGACGGCGTCTTCGTGGATTTCGAGTAGTGATCGTCGGGTCGCACCGAGCGAATCGAAAGCGCCCGCCTTGATAAGCGACTCAATGGTGCGTTTGTTCGCGACCTGGATCGGCACCTTGCGGAGGAAGTCGTAGAACGACGTGAACCGCCCCTGCGACTCGCGCGCTTTGGCGATTGCGTCAACGACCGCATAGCCCACGTTGCGCACCGCGCCGAGACCGAAGCGCACGTCGTTGTTGACTGCGGTGAAGTCAGCCGACGACTCGTTGACGTCGGGCGCGAGCACCTTGATGCCCATCCGGCGGCACTCGCTCAGATACAACCCGAGCTTGTCTTTGGAGTCACCGACGCTCGTGAGCAGGGCGGCCATGTACTCCGCCGGGTGGTTGGCCTTAAGGTAGGCCGTCCAGTAGCTCAGCACGCCGTAACCTGCGCTGTGTGCCTTGTTGAACGCGTAGTCGGCGAACGGCATCAGCGTGGTCCACAGCACCTCGACTGCGTCAGAGCTGTAGCCGTTGCGCACCATTCCGGCTTCGAAGTCGGCGAACTGCTTGTCGAGTTCTTCCTTTTTCTTCTTGCCCATCGCCCGCCGAAGAACGTCCGCTTGACCGAGAGTGAAGCCGGCGACCTTCTGCGCGACCGACATCACCTGCTCTTGGTAGACGATGAGGCCGAACGTCGTGCCGAGGATCTCGCTCAATGGCTCTTCGAGCTCGGGATGAATCGCCTCGATCTTCTGCAGCCCGTTCTTGCGGAACGCATAGTTCGTGTGCGAACTCATGCCCATAGGGCCAGGGCGGTACAGAGCGATCACAGCGGAAATGTCTTCGAAGTTGGTCGGCTTCAATTGCTTCAGCAACGACCGCATGGCGCCGCCATCCAACTGGAACACGCCGAGCGTCTCTCCCCGGGAGAGAAGATCGTAGGTTTTCGGATCGGCGTCGAGATCGAGTTCTTCGATCACGAGTCGGGTGCCGGTGTTCGCTTCGATCATCCGCAGTGCGTCTTCGATAACGGTGAGGTTGCGAAGGCCGAGGAAGTCCATCTTCAGCAGGCCGAGATCTTCCAGAGGAGGCTGGTCGAACTGGGTGATGATCGCGCCGTCGTCTTCGCGTCGCATGATCGGGAGCACGTCGATGAGCGGTTCTGCAGACATGATCACGCCGGCAGCGTGCACGCCCCACTGGCGCTTGAGATTCTCCAGACCGCGCGCCGTGTCGAACACCCTTGCCGCCTCGTGGTCGACCTCGAGGATTGCGCGGAAGTCCGACGCTTCCTTGTAGCGGTCGGCACCGGCATCCAGAATCGCGCCCAGAGACATGTCCTTGCCCATCACCGCGGGAGGCATCGCCTTGGTGAGCTTCTCGCCCACCGAATAGGGCATGCCGAGCACGCGAGCGCTGTCTTTGAGGGCTTGCTTCGCCTTGATCGTGCCATAGGTGACGATCTGCGCAACGCGGTCGTCGCCGTACTTCTCGGTGACATACCTGATGACCTCGGGTCGACGGCGATCGTCGAAGTCGACATCGACGTCGGGCATGGAGACGCGCTCAGGGTTCAGGAAGCGCTCGAAAATCAGGCCGTGAGCGAGTGGGTCGAGTTCGGTGATGCCCATCGCGAACGACGCCATCGAGCCGGCCGCAGATCCACGCCCCGGCCCGACCCGAATCCCCTGCTTCTTCGCCCATTCGATGAAGTCGGCGACGACGAGGAAGTAGCCGGGAAAGCCCATCTGCTTGATGACGTCGATCTCGTACTGCGCTTGCGCGCGGTGAGCGTCGTCGACGCCGCTGGGAAACCGGCGCTCCATGCCCAGCATGACCTGTTTCTCGAACCAGGAAGCCTCAGTCTCGCCTTCAGGAACGGGAAAGCGCGGCATTAAATCGCGCTTGACGAAACTGACATCGCAGCGCTCGGCGATCAGGAGCGTGTTGTCGCACGCATCCGGGTGGTCTCGAAATAGCTGCCGCATCTGCGCCGCCGACTTGAGGTAGAACTCCTCGGAGTCGAACTTGAATCGATTGGGGTCGTCGAGCGTCGACGCCGACTGCACACACAGCAGCGCCGCGTGCGCAGTCGCATCGTGGGCGTGTGTGTAGTGGAGATCATTCGTCGCGACGAGGGGAAGATCGAGCTCTTTGGCGAGGCGCAGCAGTTCGGACATCGTGCGGCGCTCGATGTCGATGCCGTGATCCATGACTTCGCAGAAGAAGTTGTCGCGCCCGAAAATGTCGCGGAACTCACCCGCGGCGGCCTTCGCTTCCTCGTATTGGCCGAGTCGCAGCCTGGTCTGGATCTCGCCACCGACGCATCCCGTGGTCGCGATCACGCCAGCCGAATGCGTGCTGAGCAGTTCGCGATCCATGCGGGGCTTGAAGTAAAAGCCCTCGATCGAGGCGAGTGAGGAGAGACGGAAGAGGTTGTGCATCCCCTCGTTGTTCTCGGCCATGAGGGTCATGTGGGTATATGCACCCGAGCCCGACACGTCGTCGCCGACCTGCCCGGAATTGCCCCAGCGAACTCGCGTCTTGTCGCGCCGCGATGTGCCGGGTGTGATGTAGGCCTCGGTGCCGATGATGGGCTTGACGCCGACGGCGGTCGCCGATTTCCAGAAGTCGTAGGCCCCGAACATGTTGCCGTGGTCGGTCACCGCGATGGCGGGCATTCCCTGAGATGCCGCCTCGGCGACGAGAGGTTTCACTCGTGCTGCGCCGTCGAGCATCGAATACTCACTGTGCACGTGAAGGTGCACGAATGAATCGTCGTGGGGTGACACAGGAACTCCGACCGGTCGAGGGCGCCTTCTAGACTAATCTCCGCGCAGCAGCTCGAGTGCCTTCTGGAGGTCTGTCGGGTAGCGCGTTTCGAACTCGATCGGCTCCCCTGATGCTGGATGCGCGAAGCCGAGCCGCATCGCGTGCAACCACTGGCGCGACAGTCCCAACCGCGCAGAGAGAGTCGGATCCGCACCATACATGGCGTCGCCAACGCAGGGATGCCGTTGCGCGGCCATGTGCACGCGAATCTGATGCGTTCGACCGGTCTCGAGGTGCACTTCCAGCAGGGACGCGAAGGGAAATGCCTCAAGGGTGTCGTAGTGCGTAACCGAAGCCTTTCCGTCGGCAGTCACGGCGAATTTCCACGCAGAACTCGGGTGACGACCGATCGGCGCGTCAATTGTGCCAGAGAGCGGATCCGGATGGCCCTGAACTACCGCGTGATAGACCTTGGTGACCTCGCGATCGTGGAACGCTCGCTTGAGCCAGCTGTAGGCGCGTTCACTCTTTGCAACGACCATGAGGCCGCTCGTCCCCGCGTCGAGGCGATGAACGATCCCCGCACGCTCCGCCGCTCCAGACGTCGATACTCTCACTCCAGCCGCCTCGAGGGCCCCGAGCACCGTCGGGCCGTCCCACCCCTGCGCAGGGTGCGCGGCAACCCCCACCGGCTTATCGATCACGATGAGGTCGTCGTCTTCGTGCACGACCGAAAGGCCGGGCACGGGCGTCGCTACCACCCGCGGCGCTTGCTTGGGGATCCATTCCACCTCGAGCCAGCCACCGGGGACGAGCCGGTCGGCTTTGCCGAGCACGACGCCGTCAACGCGAACCCCGCCTGCTTCGGCGACGTCGGCGGCGAAACTGCGAGAAAAACCGAGCAACTTCGCGAGAGCCGAATCGACGCGTTCACCGGCGAGTCCCTCGGGCACAGGCAAGGTGCGCGATTCGGTGACCATGTCAGTCGCCAGCGCCGGGAGCTGCGGACTCGATATCCACATCGCTCCCGCGCTTTCGCCCGTCGAGGCGAGTTCCGCGGAGAGTCAGAATCACAAACAATCCCATGCTTGTCACAATCGCGATGTCAGCGATGTTGAAGATGGCCGGGAACGCATACAGCACGAGGTAGTCGATGACGTGGCCTTGCCCGAAACTCGGCTCTCGGAACAGGCGGTCGGCCAAATTGCCGAGGTTGCCGCCGAGGAGCAGCCCGAACAGAATCGCCCAACTCCACGAACGGATGCGCGGGGCGAATATGACGATGAAGATCGCAACCGCCGACGCGATGATCGAGAAGATCCAGGTAGTGCCGTTGCCGATGGAGAAGGCCGCACCGGAATTCTTGACGAATCGAAGCTGCAGGAGCTCGCCGATGAAGGGGATGCTCTCGCCGAGCGGAAGATTCGCGACAACGAGCATCTTGACGTACTGGTCAAGCGCGAAGACTGCTAACGCAACGAGGGCCAGTGCGGCGATCGCCTTTCGGCTGATCGGGGCCGCACTGGCCGACGATGCGGTTGAATTCGCTGGCAAAACCTAGGCGTTTGAGCCGGGCGCCGATGCGAGCACTTCGCTCGAGGCGTCCAGGTCACGCAGTTGGGCTTCGATGTAGCTTTTGAGCTTCTCGCGGTACTCGTGCTCGAAGGCGCGGAGTTCCTCGATGCGGTGCTCGAGCGCCGTTGCCTCGCCCTCCAGGCGAGACTTTTCACCCTCTAGGCGGGACTTCTCGCTTTCGAGATTCGACTTGTCGCCCTGCAGCGAGGCCAGCTCCGCCTCCAGCGCGGACTTCGCGCTCTCCAGGTGCGCCTTCGCGCCTTCGAGAGCCGACTTCTGCTCCTCGAACGCGGCGAGCTGCGTGCGCTGGGTGGCCTCGGCGTCAGCGAGCAGTCGAGCAGACGTCGCGTGTCCTTCGGCGATGAGTGAATCACGCCTCTCGATACCCTCGCGCACATGCTCTTCGTGCAGTCGGTGGGCGAGCTGCAACAGGTTGCTCGTGGCCTGCGGGTCGTTCGGGTCTTGCGGCTCCGTGAACGTGGTCGCTGGCGCAGCTGCAGCCACGGGTGCGGGAGCCGGCTCCGGCTCTGGCTCCGGCTCCGGCTCGGGCTCCGGCGCAGCGGGCGCCTCGAACGACGCGACGGGCACTGGAGCGCCAGAACTGCGCTGCAGCTCGGCGATGCGGGAGTCGCTGGCAATGAGCCGCTGGCGCAGTTCTTCGTTCTCTTGGTTGAGACGGCGCAACTCCACGACGACCTCGTCGAGGAAGTCATCGACCTCGTCCTGGTCGTAGCCCTCGCGGAACTTGGTCGGCTGGAACCGTTTGTTGACTACGTCCTCCGGAGTCAGAGCCATGACCGTCACCTCAATAACTTTCTTCAACCCGATGTTTAACGTTGGCTAACGCTAGCAAGTTTTACGACCATCGCCCAAGCGAGCAACGCGAATGTAACTCAGAGTAGCCGCTTGAGTCGTCAGCGCCCGATACCCGACACGATCGAGATCAGCAGGAGACAACCGAGAAGCACGGCGCTCCACGCGAAGTCCAACGACACAGCTCCGAGGCGCAGCGGCGGCAACACGCGCCGGACGGCACGAATGGGCGGGTCGGTCACCGTGTAGGTGAGCTCAGCAACAACGAGCGCCACTCCTCGCGGTCGCCACCCGCGCACAAAATTTGACACGAGGTCGAAAATGAATCGCGCCCACATGAGCACGAGAAATACACCGAGGAGAAATCCGATCACGCCGGTGATCACTGAAAGGGCAGCAGACATCGCTTCGACGTTACGGCATTTCGAGACGTGTGCCGACCACCAGGGTGATGGCTACGCGGGCTCGAGGGCGCTTCGCTGACCGCTCAGGCCTGCGGGAAGAACGCAGCGTCAACTTCGGCGTCGACGTCGGTTCCGTCGCCGCTGACGGCCACGTGAGCCGGCGAAAGCAGAAATACCTTGCTGGTAACCCGCTCGATCTTTCCGTAGAGTCCGAGCGAAAGTCCGCTCGCGAAGTCGACGAGACGACGGGCATCCGGTTCGGTCATCTGCGAAAGGTTGATGATGACGGGGATACCGTCACGGAAGTTCTCGGCGATCAGCTGTGCGTCTTTGTAGGCGCGCGGGTGAACCGTGAGGATCTCGTTCATGTCGTTAGCCTGTGCGTTTCGAGTCGGAGTGGCGCGGCGAAGCGGGGTGACCGGAGCCTTGTTCGCGGCAGCCGACGCGGCGGCTGCCGGCGCACTCTGAGCGCTCGAGGCGACCGGGGCGTTGTGGTTCGAGTTCTCATACTCGAATTCCTCGTCGGCGAGGCCCAGGTAGACCATGGTCTTGCGCAGTGGGTTAGCCATTGTGTTGCCTCCAGTGAATTTCGTGCTGGTTCGAGATTAAGCGCGTGCGGGTCGTTTTCCCGTGATTGCGCTGCCAATTCGCAGGTGTGTCGCGCCCTCGGCGATGGCGGCGACGAAGTCGTCGGACATACCCATAGATAGTCGAGTCGCGTCCGGCGCAAGAGTGCGCATCCGCTCGGCAGCCTCGCGAACTCGGGCGAAGGCGCGCCGCGCATCATCACCCTGTGGAGCCACCGCCATAAGCCCGACCAGCCTCAATGTTGGGGCCGCGAGGACCCGTTCTGTCACCGAAAGCAGACCGGCCTCGCCGACCCCTCCCCGGGCAGGATCATCAGTGAGGTTCAGCTGAATGAAAACCTCAACCTCGACGCCAGCCGCCTGCAGGGCGTCGACGAGCGATCCGCGATCGACGGAGTGCACCGTCGACGCATACGACAGCACTGCTCGCGCTTTCTTGCTCTGCAACTGACCGACAAAATGCCAACGCAGGGCTAGCTCCGCGAGTTCAGCCGCTTTCGGGGCAGCGTCCTGATGTCGGCTCTCGCCCATGTCGCGCACGCCGAGGCGGTGCAACTCGCGCACCATGCTCGCGGGGTGGAACTTGGTCACGACTATCGTCGTGATCTCGCCCGCAGCGCGGCCGGCAGCGCGAGCGGCGTCGGAAACGGCGGAGCGCACGACCTCGAGTCGTTCGGCGAGTCTCGGGTCGTGCGCACCGTCTGGGACGGTCATCCGCTACTTGAGGAAGTCGGGGATGTCCAGGTCGTCATCGTCGTCATCGAAGCTGTGATCGATCGACGCTCCGACCGAGACCGGCTGGGGAACGCGCACAGGCTCGGGGGTCCACGGCGCTGGATTCTCCGCTTCGGTTGCGCGCGAGGGAGCGACCACGGTGTCGGACGACGCCACGGCCGCCGGTGCCGCGGGAGCGTGAAGCGGGTTGTTGCGTCGTTGCGGCTGCTCGCGCGTCGCTTTCACCGCAGCAGGTTCGCCGCCGTCGAATCCGGCAGCGATGACCGTGACGCGCACCTCATCACCGAGGGTGTCGTCGATCACGGCACCGAAGATGATGTTGGCCTCGACGTGCACCGCCTCCTGAATGAGTCGTGCGGCATCGTTGATCTCGAAGATACCGAGGTTGGACCCGCCCTGGATCGAGATCAGGACGCCGTGTGCGCCGTCAATGCTCGCTTCAAGCAACGGACTCGCCACGGCGAGTTCTGCCGCCTTGATAGCGCGATCGGCACCACGAGACGATCCGATGCCCATGAGAGCGGATCCGGCTCCCTGCATGACCGACTTGACGTCGGCGAAGTCGAGGTTGATCAGCCCCGGAGTGGTGATCAGGTCGGTAATGCCCTGAACACCTGCGAGAAGCACCTGGTCGGCAGTGGTGAAGGCCTCGAGCATGCTGATGCCGCGATCGCTGATCTCCAGCAGGCGGTCGTTGGGCACGACGATGAGGGTGTCGACCTCGTTCTTGAGCGCGGCTACACCCGTCTCCGCTTGAAGTGCTCGACGTTTGCCCTCGAAGCTGAACGGCTTGGTGACTACACCGATGGTCAGCGCGCCGATCGACTTGGCGATGCGCGCGACAACGGGAGCGCCACCGGTGCCGGTGCCGCCACCTTCGCCCGCGGTGACGAAGACCATGTCGGCACCGGCAAGGGCCTCTTCGATCTCTTCCGCGTGGTCTTCGGCCGCTCGACGACCGACCTCCGGATCGGCGCCTGCGCCAAGGCCCCGGGTAATCTCTCGACCGACGTCGAGCTTGACGTCGGCATCGCTCATGAGGAGCGCTTGTGCATCGGTGTTGATCGCGATGAACTCAACACCGCGCAGACCGAGCTCGATCATTCGGTTGACCGCGTTGACACCACCGCCGCCGATACCGACGACCTTGATCACGGCGAGGTAATTCTGGTTTGATGTCACGTCCGGCCTCCGCTAGTAACTTTCAACCTCTACTTGAGGTATAAAGTTATGCTCAGTATGCATTTCCTGACTTGACGTTAAGGCGCACGCCCACGTGCACGCCTCAGGCGGTCCCGCGTGTCGGAAAGTGTCGCGCGCGGATCTCGCGCATCCGCGTCGCCGGTCGCGGCTCGATCAGTTGCGGCGGAAGACGGCGGTGTCCGGCGAAGACACGACATATTGCCCCGGGCCGCTGCCGGCGTAGAGCGGGAGCATCGCCGCGAGTACTCGTGCCTTGTAATCGGATCGATCCGCGCTGCCCCACACCACGGTCTGGTTGGCGCCAGCGAGGCTCACGGTTACGTCGTCTTTCGTGCGCGCGCTGATCGTCTCCACCTGCGCGGCGAGATCCGGCGGAAGCGCGAGCATGACCTCGACCACAGAGGAGAATGCCGCGCTGTCGATGCTGGCGCCAGCGATGTCGATGACCGGCACTCCCGGAGCGCGATCGGGTGAGCGACTGATCTCGACCCCGGCCGGGTCGACGACACGGTAGACGGAACCGGACTTGATCGCGCCGACGGGCTGGCGTTCAATGATGTGGATGATGAGCGTGTCGGGCGGCACGGTCTCGGTGACATAACTGCGGATGAGCGAGAACTCCGCGAGTTCTCGAGTGATCCGATCGAAATCGACGAGGGCCAGCGGGGTACCCAATTGACCGTCGAGCGCTGCGGTCAGCTGTTCCGTCGAGACGCGCGCGTTGCCTTGGATCGTGATGGTGCGCAACGCGAGGATGGGCGAGAAGACCGCAATTCCGAGGATGAGCGCGAGAGTGGCGGCGAGAGCCGCGGCCGTCAGCCACAGGGTGCGGCGGTGGCGCGTGCGCCTCGTGAATCGGCGCACCTCACCGCGTTCGAATCGTCGTCGCTCGCGTTCGGCGCGTCGCACCTGCTTCGCCGCTTCGCGGGCGCTCGGCGGGCGATTTCGGTGCGGGGGCGTAGTCGGGGTTGTTGGTGCCGACTGCACGTCGACGTGTCGACGACGCAGTATCTTCACGACACCGGACGGGCGGTCGTTCGAACCCGATGCCGGCACGGAGCGGTCGAAACCCTGCGGCCGCTTCACGCGATCACCGTTCGCTCACGCACTGCCGGGAGATTCCACGCCACCCGCAGCCGGATTTGCGTGACGGTCGATCGATTCCAGCAACTGCGGGATGATGCGGTAGACGCTCCCGCAACTGAGAGTCATGACGATGTCGCCCGGTCGCGCGAGAGCTCCGACCAGCTCGGCCGCGTCCTGCCAGTCGGGACGATACGCCACGACATCAGGATTCTCGAAGCGATCCGAGACAAGAGCGCCGGTAACACCCTCGACCGGATCCTCACGGGACCCGTCGACGTCGAGGACGACAGTGAAGTCAGCCAGACTCTCGTAGACGCGCGCGAAGTCACCCGCCATGAGCGCCGTGCGGCTGTAGAGGTGTGGCTGGTGCACGGCGATGATCCGCCCATCACCCACGACCGATCGCGCCGCGGCGAGAGCGACGCCGACCTCCGTCGGGTGGTGCGCGTAGTCGTCATACACACCGACCTCATTCGCGGTGCCCTTGAGTTCGAAACGGCGCTTCGTTCCTCCGAAAGCAGAAATCGCCTCAAGAGATTGCTGTGGATCTAGGCCGAGCCCAACGAGCACGGTGAAAGCACCGGCGGCGTTGATCGCGTTGTGACGCCCGGGAACTGCCAAGGTCGTCGAATAGGTGGAACCTTCCCAATCCACAGAGAATGTCACGGGCCCGTGGGTGACGATGGAGTGAACACGCACGTCGGCGTCGTCTGCCACACCGAAAGTCAGAACGCGCTTGTCCGTAAGTCGCTTCGTCACTCGAAGCACACCGGGATCGTCGCTCGATGCCGCGACGAATTCTTTCGCCTTCTGCGCGTACGTCACGAAGGCGTCGTCGAATGCGTCGTGCGATCCGTAGTGATCGAGGTGGTCGGCATCCACGTTGGTGATGAGCGCCACCGCGGTGTCATACAACAGGAAGGATCCATCGGATTCGTCGGCCTCGGCGACGAACAATTCGCCGGCCCCGATGTCCGCACTGACACCGAGGGCTTGAATAACTCCCCCGTTGACGAAGCTCGGCGCTTCACCGAGTTCGACGAGAGCGGTGATGATCATGCCGGTCGAGGTGGTTTTACCGTGGGCGCCCGCGATGGTCACGAGTCGTTTCTTATTGATCAGCCAAGCGAGCGCCTGAGACCGGTGAAGCACGGGGATCCCATTGGCGAGCGCCCATTGATACTCGGGGTTGTTCTGCCACAGGGCGCTGGTAACGACGAGGGTATCGGCAGCGCCGACGTTGTTCGCGTCGTGACCGATGTGGATCTCGGCGCCCAGGTCGCGAAGTGGAGGCAGGTAGGGGCCTTCCTCGCGATCAGAACCCGTCACCGTGTAGCCGGACTTCAGGAAGAGTCGGGCAATGCCGCTCATGCCCGAACCGCCGATGCCGACGAAGTGGATCTGGCCCACGTCGTCCGGAATGGAAATGGTGAAATCCGGCTCAATCATCGTGCCTCATCGTAGCCGTCGCGACTGCCCGCTCGATCAGGTCAACCGCGCGATCGGCACCATTGACGGAGCCGCGACGGCCGGTGCGCGCTGCCAGTGCGGCCACTCGAGCCCGATCGAGCATGAGCGGCACGAGCGTGCTGGAGACCCATTCCGGCGTGAAGCGAGCGTCGTCGATGAGCAGTGCGCCGCCGTCGTTGACAACATCGAGGGCGTTGAAACGCTGCTCGCCATTGCCGACCGGGTAGGGCACATAGACCGCGGGAATGCCGAGAGCGGTCAACTCGCTGACGGTCGCTGAGCCAGCGCGAGAGACCGCGAGGTCTGCCGCAGCGAGGGCGAGTTCCATGCGGTCGCAGTAGCGCAGGTAGTGGTAGCCCGCGAGCTTGGGGTCGTCGACCTCAGCTCGATCGCCCACAATGTGCACAATCTGCCATCCGGTACCCAGCAAGAGCGGCACGCTTGCGGCGACCGTCGCGTTGATAGACCGAGCGCCGGTGGATCCTCCGGTGACAAGGAGTGTCGGCTTGTCGGGGTCGAGATTGAAATATTCCCGGGCCTCGGCTCGGGCTTCGTGCTTGACGAGAGTTTCGATCTCCCGGCGCAGCGGCATGCCGACGACCTCCGCACCGGGAAGGCGGGTGACGCTGAACGCCACGCCGACAAAAGGAGTGAGCAGGGCGCCGAGTTTGTTGGCCATGCCGGGCTTCGCGTTCGCCTCGTGAATGACGAAAGGGATGCCGAGCTTGCGAGCCGCCAGATAGGCAGGTGCCGCCGCGTAACCGCCGAATCCGACCACGACATCCACCGACCGCTCCCGCAAGTAGCCGTCGACTGTGGTGACGACCCCGACGAGCGCTCGAGGAAACCGAATGGCGGCGCGATTAGGGCGCCGAGGGAATGGCAGCTTGGCAATCGTCAGCAATTCGTAGCCGCGTGCGGGCACGAGCCGAGCTTCGAGGCCTTCCGCCGTGCCCAGAACGAGGATCGTCGCATCGGGATGGCGAAGCCGAAGCCGATCGGCTACGGCGAGCAACGGATTGACATGGCCGGCGGTGCCCCCGCCGGCGAGAAGGTACGTCGTCACGACTTGCGCCTTGCGCGTTCCGCTGCCGCCTGCCGTGAACGCTCCGCGGGCGACATTGGGCCGGCGGGCTGACGATGTGCGCGCGGGCGGAATCCGGCAGCGGTGTCGCGGGCATACGTCGGTTCGGGATCGTCGGCTTTTCGCGCAAACGAGAGAGCGACGCCGATAGCGGCGAGAGTCGCAATTAAAGCAGATCCGCCAGCCGAGATGAGGGGCAACGGGACACCGAGCACCGGAAGCACACCGAGCACGACAGCAATGTTTACCATCGCTTGGCTGACGATCCAGATCATGATGCCGCTGATGGCAAGACGCGCGAACGGGTCGGCGTTCGCGCGGATGATGCGCACGAAGGTGATGGCGAGCACGACGAACAGCAGGAGAACAACAACCGCGCCAATGAGTCCGAGCTCTTCGCCGATGATGGCGAAGATGAAGTCGTTGGCCGCTTCCGGCAACCACGACCATTTGGCTTTCGAATTGCCGAGTCCAACACCGAACAGACCGCCAGAGGCGAGGGCCCACCAGCCGTGCATCGTCTGCCAGCAGTCGAGCGCGTAGTCGGACTCCGACGAGCATCCGCTCAGCCAGGCATTGATGCGAGCTGAACGGGAACTGCTGAGCGAAGTGAACAGAGTGCCGACGAGCCCGAGGAGGACGACGACGGTGGCGAGTATTCGAAGACGGATGCCAGCGAAGTACAACAGCCCGAGGACCATGGCGAGCATGATGACGGCAGTACCGAGGTCGTTGCCGATGAGCACGAATCCGATAGCGGGAACGGCCACCGGTGCGATCGTCATTGCGAGCCGTTTCCAGTCACGCAGGATCTCGGGCCGCGTCGATACCATGAGCGCGATCCACAATACGAGCGTGATTTTCACGAGCTCCGACGGTTGCGCGGTGAACGCGCCTATCGAGATCCAGTTGCGGTTTCCGCCGTAGCCATAGCCGAGGGGCGTGAATACGAGCAGTTGCATGGCCATCGAGGTGATAATCGCTGGCCATGCGATGCGCTTCCAGAATGCCGCTGGCATGCGCGACGCGACAAGCATGAGCGGCACGCCGACGAGAGCGTAAAGACCTTGGCGCAAGAAGGCGGCGAACGGATCGGAGTTGTTCTCGAGATACGACTCGATCGACGACGACGACAACACCATGACGAGTCCGAGCACGACGAGAAAGAGCGTTGTGCCGAGGAGCAGGAAGTAGTTTCCGGTCTCCGCCGCGAAAATGCGCCTGACCGCGACGACCGCAGCGGGCGCTGAGCGAGCGGGTCTATCCTGGTCAGCCGTTTGTTGGCGGGATTTCTGGAACCGGGGATGGTGCGTTGTCGTCAACTTCTTCCCCTCCCAAGTAATCCTTCACCGCAGCGGCAAAACGTCGGCCGCGATCCGCATAGTCCGCGAATTGATCCATCGAAGCCGCTGCCGGAGCTAAGAGCACGACATCTCCGACCCGAGCTGCTGCGGCCGAGAAGTGCACGGCCAACCGCATGACATCACTAGTGTCCGTCGTGTCGACCTCGAATACCGGGACTGTTGGGGCGTGTCGTTCGAACGCCTGCACTACCTGCAAGCGTTCGGCGCCGATGATCACCGCTGCCGTGAGCCGAGCGGCATGACGCTCGACGAGCGCACTGATGTCCACCCCCTTGAGCAGTCCGCCCACGATCCACACAACGGATTCGAACGCGCTGAGCGACGCGTCGGCCGCGTGCGAGTTGGTCGCCTTCGAGTCGTCGACCCAGACCACGTCACCGGACGCGACGATCTCCGTGCGGTGGTGGTCGACGCGGAAGCTCGCGACAGCACCGCGAATATCGGCCGCATCGACTCCAGCGGCACGGGCGAGAGCGGATGCCGCGAGCACATTCTCGACAGAGTGCGGGGCGGCGAGACCCACGGATTGCAATTCCTCGACCGTCGCCAGCTCGAACGCCTGGTTTCGGCGGTCGGGGTGGAACGCGCGATCGACGAGGATTCCGTCGACGATTCCGAGGTCGCTCGGTCCGGGTACCCCGCGTCCGAATCCGATCGCGCGCGCCCCATCGAGCACGTCGGCGTCGGCAACCAGATCTCGCGTCACGTCGTCGGCGAGGTTGTACACACACGCGACGCGGGTATTGGAGTACACCCTGCCTTTTGCGGCGCGATACGCCTCTCGAGTACCGTGCCAGTCGAGATGGTCGTCGGCGATATTCAGGCAGACGCTCGCCAGTGGCACCACTGCGCCGGAGCCGGTGGCGGGCATCCAATGCAGTTGGTAGCTGGACAATTCGACCACGAGCACGTCGAAGCCTGCTGGGTATCGGACAGCGTCGAGCACCGGGACGCCGATGTTGCCGACCGCTCCGGCTCGGCGGCCAGCCGCGGCAAGGATGTGCGCGGTGAGTTGGCTCGTCGTGGTCTTGCCGTTGGTGCCGGTGACGAGGAGCCATTCGGCCGGTTTTCCGACCTTGTCGCGAACACGCCAGGCGAGTTCGATGTCGCCCCACACCGGGATGCCCATCTCGGTCGCCCACGTGAGCACGGGATGGTCAGGGTGGAATCCCGGCGAGACAACGACGAGATCAGCGTCGAACGATGACAGCTCGGTCGGTACGACGTCGAGCGGGTGCTCCGTGAGCTCAGCCCCGACCACTGAAACGAGCCGGCGGTATTCGTCGGTCGCTCGGGAGGCGAACACGTGAACGCTCGCGCCGAGCTCCTGCAGAGTGTCGGCGACAGAGAATCCCGTTACACCGAGACCGAGAACCGCCACTTTCACGCCGCGCCAGTCGGCGTGCCAACTGTTGAGTGGATCCAGATCGCGCACTGTTACTGGCTCGCCCATTCGAGGTAGAACAACCCCACGCCCGAAGCCACGAAGAAGCCCGAAATGAGCCAGAACCTCACGACGACGGTGATCTCCGCCCAACCTTTCAGTTCGAAGTGGTGGTGCAACGGGCTCATCAGGAAGATCCGTTTGCCGCGGGTGATCTTGAAGTAGGCACGTTGAACGATCACCGACCCGGTAACGATCAGGAAGAGACCGCCGATGAGCACGAGGAGCAGTTCGGTGCGGCTCAGGATGGCCAAGGCTGCAATCGCTCCGCCGAGACCGAGCGAGCCGGTGTCGCCCATGAAGATCTGCGCGGGAGACGTGTTCCACCAGAGAAATCCGATGAGGCTGCCGGCGACGGTGGCAGCGATCACCGCGAGGTCGAGTGGGTCGCGCACTTCGTAACAGGCGTTGGCGACGGATTCGTCGAGGGACGTGCTGTAGCAGGACTGATTGAACTGCCAGAACCCGATGAAGATGTATGACGACAGCGCGAAGATCGACGCCCCGGTCGCGAGACCGTCGAGCCCGTCGGCAACGTTGACCCCATTGGATGCGCTCACCACGATGACGTTCGTCCACAGAATGAACAACAGCATTCCGCCGACCGCTCCGAACACCGCAAAGTTCAGCCATGGCAGGTCACGGATGGCCGAGATCATCAACGAAGCGGGTGTGAGTCCATATTCGTTCGGGAAGTTGAGCGCGAGCCAGCCGAAGATGGATGCGACGATCACCTGACCGAGCACCTTCGACCATCCACCCAGCCCCAGACTGCGCTGGTTGCGGGTTTTCAGAAAGTCGTCGATGAAGCCGACAGCTCCGAGGCCGACCATGAGGAAGATCACGAGTGCGGCACTGAGGCTCATCCGATCGCCGGCTATCAGATGGCCGGAGAAATAGCCGACCAGCGCACCGAGCAGAACGACGATGCCGCCCATGGTGGGCGTGCCGCGCTTGGCGTGATGGGTTTGCGGCCCGTCGTCACGAATGAACTGGCCCCAGCCGATCTTGCGGAAGAGCCGGATGAACAACGGGGTTCCGAACAGCGTGAAAGCGAGGGCGATGCCGGCACCGGAGAGGAGGGCGATCATGTCGTGACGCCTCCCAGTCGGTCGCCGAGGAAACGCAGCCCTGCCGATTTGGAGGACTTCACGAGCACAACATCACCCGCCCGCAATTCCTCATCGAGAACATCGTAGGCCGCTTCGAGCGAGTCGAGCAGAACCGACTCCCCATCCCACGATCCTTCGAGCCCGGCTGCGTTGTGGATGTGCCGGGCTCCGTGGCCGATGACATACAACTTGCCGATATTGAGTCGCACCACGAGGCGTCCGATGCGGTCATGCTCTTCCTGGGAGTATTCGCCGAGCTCGGCCATTTCACCGAGGATCGCAACCGAGCGCTCGTCGGGGGTGACAATCTGCGCCAGAGTCTTGAGCGCTGCCGCCATCGAGTCCGGGCTGGCGTTGTACGCGTCGTTGATCACCGTCATCCCGTTGCCGGGATCGAGAACTTCCATGCGCCACCGTTCTGCGCGCGCGACCGCCTCGATGGCCGCGACCGCGCGGTCCCGATCAACTCCGAGTTCGATCGCGGCGCTGAGGGCGGCGAGGGCGTTCATGACATGGTGCTCCCCCAGGATGCGCAGGGTCACTCGCGAACTGATGCCGTCGACAACGAGCGTGAACGACGTGCCCGAAGCGGTCGCCTCAACGTCGTCGGCGCGCACGTCGGCACGCGCGGACAGCCCAAACCATCGCACCCGCGCCTCGGTCATGTCGGCCATGGCAGCGACTCGAGCGTCGTCAGCGTTGAGGATTGCGACCGCCGTGCTGGGCAGGTCTCGAACCATTTCGGATTTTGCACGCTGGACGGCATCGACGCCGCCGAACTCGCCGACGTGGGCGAGGCCGACCTTCAGCACAATGCCGATGTCCGGGCGGGCGACGTTTACCAGGCGGGCGATCTCGCCCGCGCCGCTCGCACCCATCTCCACGATGAGGTAACGCGTCTCCGGAGTGATTCGGAGCATCGAGATTGGTGCGCCGACGTGATTATTGAATGATCCAGGAGGCGCGACGGTCGGCCCCTCCTGTTCCAGCACCGCTCGCAACATATTCTTCGTGGTTGTTTTGCCATTGGAGCCGGTGATCCCGACCACGCTCAGGGTGCCGGCCTGGCGCACTCTCCGCACGACATCACGAGCAAGATCGGCCAAGGCACTGACGCCGTCGGCGACGATGATGTGGGGCACCGCGAGGTCCAATTCGCGTTCGGCGATCACCAGTGCGGCGCCGTTGTCTAGCGCCGCCGACGCGAACTCGTGACCGTCGGTGACCTCGCCGGGAAGAGCGAAAAACACCGAGCCCGAAGTCACGAGACGCGAATCCGTCTCCACCGACCCGGAGATGACGCGCTCCGCGTCAGTCGGAGACGTGGCGACGAGAGTGCCGCCGACAATCTCACGGATGTCGTCGATGGTAAGTGCAATCACTGCCAGCCTGCCTCGTGGAGTGCGGCGCGCGCTTCATCGCGAGCCGAATAGGGCGTGCGCACGCCTTGGATATCCCGGTAATCCTGGTGACCGGGGCCGGCCCACAGGATGGAATCCCCCTCGCGCGCGAGAGCGACAGCGGCGCGGATCGCCTTCTCCGGTGGACTGACCTCGTGGATTTCGGGCTGGTGTGCCGCGAGCGCCGCACCTTCGAGGAGCGTCTTCCTGATCGCGGCGGGATCTTCAAAACGCGGATGGTGGTCGGTGATTACGAGGATGTCCGAACCGTCGGCCGCGACGCGCGCCATCTCGTGGCGCTTCGTCGCGTCACGATCGCCGTCGGCGCCGAACACCATAATGACTTTGCCGGTCGTGAATTTGCGCACCGCGGCCAGAGTATTGAGAAAAGCATCCGGGCTGTGACCGAAGTCGACGAACACGGTCGGGCCACGGCCTCCCGACACCCGCTCGGTGCGTCCGGGAAGATAGGCGACGATCCCGCCGTTTTCATCGAGAGCGTGGCCGATCGCTTCGAGTTCGAACCCCGCTTGCACGAGCATGACGATCGCGAGGCCCGCGTTCGCTGCCATGTGCCAACCAATGAGCGGAACCCGCGATCGCAGTTGGCGTCCGTCGGGTCCGGTGAGCAGGAATTCGGTGAACGCCGCCGTCTCGTTCAGGATCTCCAGATTCCAATCCGCGACAACACCGGGCGTGGCCGAAATCGTGGTCACCGGAATGTGCGACGCTTCAACGACAAGCTGACCCCACGAGGAGTCGAGCGATACGACGCCGCGTTTGCCTCGATCGGGCAGGAACAGCGGCAGCTTCGCCTCGAAGTACTCGGCCATGTCGGCATAGTCGTCGAGGTGATCGTGACTGAGGTTCGTAAAGGCGACGACATCGAAAAGGATGCCGTCAACGCGATGGCGGCTGAGCGCCTGCGCGCTGACCTCGACGGCAACCGCCCGCACTCCCCGCTCACGCATCCGGGCGAGCAGGGCGTGCATCTCGCTCGCCTCGGGTGTCGTCAGGCGGCTCACCACGGTGAGATCGGCGATGTGCCGCTCCGCGGTCGAGCTGAGGCCGGTGACGAGACCCAACTGGCGCATGATCCCTTCGAGGATGTACGCCGTAGACGTCTTGCCGTTCGTGCCGGTTATCCCAAACAGCAACGGAGGGTGCTCGTTGGTGCGATAGATCCACGCCGAGATGTCACCGAGCGCCGCGCGCGGGGAATCGACGACTATCACCGGGAGGTCACTGGGCTCGGCTAGCTTGCGACCGGATTCATCGGTGAGGATCGCAACCGCGCCGGCATCCCGTGCTGCCGTGGCGTAACTGGCACCGTGACTGTGCGCACCCGGAATGCCCACATAGAGGTCATTCGGCTGCACATCAGCCGTCGACAGCGTCACGCCGGTGACCTCGACTCCATCGAGGGAGCCGTGCACCGTCAAGCCGAACTCGCTCACAAGCTGCGCGAGCGACCGTGCGGACGGATGCTCCGGGCGAAGTACCGGGGGAACCCGAGCGGTCACATGATCCTCGATTCTGATGTGCCTCACGTCACCATGTCACCGGAATGGCCGGCGCTGCTTCTGTGGAAGGCGTGACCCGGAATGTCTTGAGGACCTGGGTCATTATTGTTGCGAACGTCGGTGCCGCGGCGGCCGACGTCTTAATCGTATCCGGCTTGCCGAAGGTGACGACAACGGCGTACTGCGGATCTTCTGCAGGGGCAAGGCCGGCGACCGAGACGATGCGGTCTGAGGTGTAGCGTCCGTTCTCGGCGACCTCGGCCGTTCCGGTCTTCGCTGCCACGCGATACCCGGGCATCGAGAGGATGCTGCGGAGGCCGCCCTGGGTCGTGACGGTTTCCAGCATTTCCACGGTTTGTGTAGCGGCACGCTCAGAAACCGCTCGCACGCCCTCGGTGGGGGGAAGGGAGGTCACGGTGCCGTCGGGCCACTGACAGCCCTCGACGAGCGTGAGGGGTTGGCGCACACCGTCGTTGCCGAGCGTCTGGTAGATGCTTGCGACCTGAGCCGCTGTCGCGGTGACGCCCTGCCCGAACTGTACGGCGAAATTGGTGATCTGATCCCAATTCCTCGTTTCGGGCACGCTCCCGCCCGACTCACCGGCGAAGCCGACCGCCGTGCGCTCATTGAGCCCGAATTTCAGCAAATAGTTGCGACGCGACTCGGCGTCGAGTCGTTCGCTGATTACAGAGATCCCGGTGTTCGACGAGTTCATCAGAATGCCCGCGGTGGTGAGTCGCAGATCGTCGTGAGCCCACGCATCCTTGATGTAATCGCCATTCGGAAACACGTACCGTCCCGGCGCCACGACTTGTGTGGACGGGGAGATGACGCCAGCATCGAGGAGGGATGCCACGGTCATCGCTTTGAAGGTCGAGCCCGGTTCGAACGGAGTGCTGAAGGCGAGCGAGCCGAGTGCCGTCGTCGGAACACCGTTGACGTTGTTCGGATCGACCGAGGGGTAGTCGGCGACAGCCATCAGGTGTCCGTCGGAGACACGCACAACGATGGCCGTCGCCCAATCGGCGCCGAGCGCCTGTGCCTTCTGCGCCAATTGCTGTTGCGCGAACCACTGCAGATCGCTGTCGATCGTGAGACGGATGGTTCCGCCGTTCTTCACCTCGGTCGTCGTGACGGTCGAACCGGGAATCCGAACGCCGTCGGCTCCGCGTTCGTACGTCGACGTGCCGTTGGTGGACGCGAGGCAGTCGTTCTCCTTGAACTCCACGCCCGCCTGTGGACCGTCAGTGCCGATGAAGCCGACTAAATTGCCGCCGACCGCCCCCAGCGGATAGGTGCGGCTCGGTCGAAGTTCGAAGAAGACTCCCCCGATATCGAGATCGCGCACGGCCCGGAATACGTCAACGGTCACGCCCTTTGCAAGATATGCGAAGTCCGACTCCGGATCCGCGGTCAGGGCGAGCATGAGGTCGTTGGGGTCCTGACCGGTCTCTTCTGCGATCAGCTTGAGCTTGTCGAGCACCGTCATCTCGCTGCCGGTGGTGTTCGACCCCGACAGCAATAGGCGAGGAGACGCGGTGATGTCGTAGCGGTCGACGCTGTCGGCAAGCACCACGCCGTTCGCGTCGACAATGTCGCCGCGCACCCCGTAGCTGGTCATGGGAACGGATCGTTTGTCGAGAGAGGCGGCGTTGAGCGCTTCCGCCCGCACGAGCTGAATATCCACGAGGCGCACGACGAAAACGGCGACGATAGCGAAGGTGAGCACGATACTCAGAGCCAAACGCATGCGTGTGCTGCGCTGTTCTCTCACCATTCCATCTCTCCACCCCGACCGGGTTCAAGCGCTACCCGGTTTCCAGCCATGTCCCCGCCGTGCATATTCGCTACAACGACGGTTCAGCGCGTGACCGGCGCCGGTAGCATGCCGGGCGGGGTCGTTGGCGCTGGCGAACCTGTGGTTGACGCTACCGACCCATCCGTTGCTTCGGTCGACGCCACGCCTAGCGGTTCCGGCTCGCCAGCAGCGGCAGTGACGAGCGGAACGCCCTCGAGCAGGTCATTGGGCACGAGGCTTGCACCGCCCATCGCTCCCGCGGATCCGCGGGCTGCCGCAGCTGCCCCCAACACGGCACCGTCGGAGAGACGGAGGTAGACCGGCGTAGCGTTCGAAACCATCCCGAGCGACTCTGCGTTCATCGCGAGGTTCTGCGGCGAACCGAGGGTGTCGAGTTGTTCGGTAAGCGCTTGGCCGGTGCGGGCGAGTTCTTTCTCTTGCGCCTGAAGTTTGGCGATCGCATAGGCGCCGTCGGAAACGCCGATGCTGAGCAGGAGCTGCGCCAGAAAGATCGCAAATAGGCCGGCTACGCCAACCAAGGCGTAGACATAGCGAGGACGTGCTCGCCGTTGCTCCCGAGACGTGACGATCTCGATGTGCGGATGGCGGTTTTCGTGGGCCGCTGCCGGGCGTGGGGCGTGTGCGAGGCTCGCGCTCATGCGACTTTCCTGATTCGTTCGGCCGCGCGCAGTCGCACAGGGGTGGAGCGCGGATTGCGCGCCTTCTCGTCGTCGGTCGCGAGTTCGGCGCCACGCACGAGAAGGCGAAACTCCGGAGCGTGCTCGGGGAGTTCAACAGGAAGCCCTCGCGGCGCCGTCGACGCCGCTCGGCGCTGGAGTTCGCGTTTGACGATGCGGTCTTCGAGGGATTGGTAAGCCAGCACGACCATGCGTCCGCCCACCTCGAGAGCATCGAGCCCGGCGGGGATAGCGCGTTCCAACACCGACAGCTCCTGGTTGACCTCGATGCGCAGCGCTTGAAAGACCCGCTTGGCCGGGTGCCCTGAGCGCTGGACGGCGGCGGGAGTCGCCTGGACGATGACGTCGACGAGTTGCGCCGAGCGGACGAGCGGCCCACGCGAGCGCGCCTCCACGATGCGTCGCGCATAGCGCGGAGCGAGCTTCTCCTCTCCGTACTCATAGAAGATCGCGCGCAGTTGCGCTTCGGAGTAGTCGGCGAGGATGCGCTCAGCGGTCAGTTCCGAGGTCGCATCCATCCTCATATCGAGCGGTGCGTCTTGGGAATAGGAGAACCCGCGCTCCACTCGGTCAAGCTGCAGGGAGGAGACTCCGAGGTCGAACAGGATGCCCGACACCTCGTCGATGCCGACGGCGTCGAGGCAAGCGCGGATCTCGTCGTAGACGGTGTGCACGAGCTTCACTCGATCGCCAAAGGGTGCCAGTCGCGCGCCAGCGAGAGCGAGAGCTTCTTCGTCGCGATCGAGACCCACCAGTGTGAGCGTCGGAAATCGCGTCAGGAACGCCTCGGCATGGCCGGCCAGGCCCAGAGTGGCGTCAATCAGCACGGCACGATCGCCCGAGAGGACAGGAGCGAGGAGCTCCACGGAGCGCTCGAGCATGACCGGGATGTGAATGGAGGTGTCGACCATGGTGCCTGCGGATCGACCCCTGTGTGCTGATCCCCATCCATTCCGACCTGACACCGGGGAAGTGTGTCAGGGCTCGAACGGCTGGGAGTCAGCGCACAGGCGTCAGAACAATCCGGGGATCACCTCCCCCGAGGTGTTGGCAAAGCCTTCTTCGACATCGGAGTAGTACTTCTCCCAGGTCGCGGTGTCCCATATCTCGAGCCGGCTGCCGACGCCGATGACCGTGAGTTCCCGATCGAGCCCCGCGTACTGGCGAAGGATAGGCGGGATAGTCACCCGGCGCTGTTTGTCCGGAAGTTCCTGGTTGGCGGCGGCGAGAAATCCACGGGCATAGTCACGGGCCTCCTTGTTCGACAGTGGCGCTTGCGCGAGCTTGCCGTAGAGGTTCTCGAATTCGCGGTTGCTGAAGAGGAAAAGGCAGCGTTCTTGACCGCGCGTGATCACCACGCCCGATGCCAGTTCGTCGAAGAACTTGGCGGGCAAGATGATGCGGCCTTTTTCGTCGAGCTTGGGAGAGAAGGTGCCAAGAAACACAGTTCGCCCCCCCTTTTTCTCCGGCCCAGATCAAGTTAGCTCCACTTTACTCCACTTAGCACCACTTCCCACCACATTTCAGCCAAAAATGGTTCCAATCGAGAACGCGACACCACTTCACGGGGCAGCCAACTCCACAAAGACCCGCACGCGCGGGGCGCATGCGGGTGGAGGAGGTGAATCGGCCGCCGTCTGAGCGTGCTGGCGTGCAGACGCAAGAAACGAAAAAACGGGCCGGCACAAATGCCGACCCGTATGCCCTAGAGCGCGAAATTCTTCGTTTGAGCGGTTACCGCTGGTCGCCGCCCTGGCGCTTGTCCCACCGCGCGCCGAGATTGTCCATGAAGCTCGATGAGCGCCCGCCGACCGAGCCAGTGGGCTTACCGTTCGCGGCCGGTGCCGCGTTGTGGGCCGCTCGCTTCGACGGAGTTATCGCGATGAGCACGCCGGCGAACATCAAGGCGAATCCGAGCACGCCGACAAGCGGTTGCTGGATGATGACGCCCGTGACGAGTGTGCCGACACCGAGCAGGCCAAGGAGCACACCGCCGACGAGGACGGTGTAATTGATCTTCCCCCGGCCCGAAGAGACCGTGGCGACGAAGTCAGCGTCATTATGGTAGAGGCTGCGCTCCATCTCTTCCAGAAGACGTTGCTCCTGCTCGGAAAGTGGCATCCTGTTCCCCTTCAAGGTCTAGGATCGACGCGAATACTAACTCCCCAGTGTAGGCCTGTGCGGCATGGCTAGGCTATATGTGTGGCTGTGAGTACCCGGTTAGTTGACCTGATTCAATCCGAGGTCGACAGCTTCCTCGATGATCGTTCCGATCAGTTGACCGCGATCGCTCCGGAACTCGATCACATGATCGTCATCTCGCGCGACCTCCTCGGAGGCGGAAAGCGATTCAGGGCGCTGTTCTGTTACTGGGGCTGGCGTGCGATCGCCGACGAGCGAGGGGGGTCGACCCCCGACGAAGATGAGGGCATCGATGGGGTCGTTCGCGTCTGCACTGCACTCGAACTGTTCCACGCGGCCGCCCTCGTGCACGACGACATCATGGATTCCTCCGACACGAGGCGGGGCTCGCCCTCTGCCCACCGCCGCTTCGAGGCCATCCACCGAACGGGCGGATGGCCGGGCAATGCAGAAGCGTACGGGCGCAGTGCGGCCCTATTGCTCGGCGACCTTCTCCTCGGCTGGAGCGACGAACTTCTCGACTCAGGGCTCGGCGGTCACACTGATCGCGCGATCGCTTCCGCAACACGGGCCGAATTCAACCGGATGCGCACAGAAGTCACCGCGGGCCAATACCTCGACATCTACGAGGAGAGCGCATGGCTTGCCCACCCCGAAGCAGAGCTACTCAGCCGCGCACACCGAGTGATCGTCTACAAGTCAGCCAAATACAGTATCGAGGCACCGCTTGCCATCGGCGCGACGCTAGCGGGCGCGAGCATGGCTCAAACGGTCGCGCTCCGCGAGTTCGGGCTCCCACTCGGCATCGCTTACCAACTGCGCGACGATCTCCTAGGCGTCTTCGGCGACCCGGCCGTGACGGGCAAGCCCGCGGGAGATGACCTGAGGGAGGGAAAGCGCACGGTGCTCATCGCCCTGGCGCGAAAAGCCCTTCCCGGGCATGCCCGTCGACTGATTGACGAACTTCTCGGCGACGCGTCGTTGAGTTCGGAGCAGATCAGCATGTTGCAGGCGTCGATTCGGCACAGCGGCGCCGTCGAACAGGTTGAGACGATCATCGACCGCAACGTCGGGCAAGCAAAAGACGCCATAGCGGATGCTCCCCTGTCGTCTTCTGCGCGCTCCCAGCTCATGGAATTAGCTGACCGGGCGATCACACGAAACTTCTAGAAGCCGAGAGCTTGGGCGACCCGACGAACCTCGGCCTTGCGCCCAGCCCGCAACGCGTCGGTCGGGCTGACGCCGAGGCTGTCGTTGACGCTGAGCAGCCATTGCATCGCTTCGTCATCGGTGTAGCCCGCGTCGCCGAGCACCACGAGCGTGCCACGCAATTCGCCAAGCACCTCTGACCCGACGACAAAAGCGTCGGGAACCTGCCAGACGCCGTCCACCCGTCGCGCCAGAAGCGCTCGGTCTTCGATGAGACGTCGGATCTGGCTGACGCGGATCCCGAGACGCTCCGCCAGATCAGGAAAAGTCAGCCACTGCACATTGCCAAAATCGGTCACTCTCCAAGCCTGCCATGACCCCGCAACGCGACCGAACACCACCCTGTTGTTTCGAGCGTGTTAACTCCTGTCACATCAGCCCCAATAATTGACACTGATGCCCAAACGTGACATTTTTGAAAGGCATTGTTGACGGGGATCAACATGCGCCAAGCACCTGCGGGCCGGGACTTACGGGGAATCTCAATGACCGACACTTCACAGCGACAACCGCTGACGGCCGAGACCGCTCTTGCCGGCCTCACACCGACACGATCGAGTGTCGTGCCACCACGAAGCGTCGGGCGCGAACGGAATCGCGCGATTCGCGGAATGCTCGCCACAGTGCCCATCGTGCTCGTCGGTTCCATGGCGGTCGCCATCAACGTCACCGGCCCCGTTGAGTCTCCCCACGCGAAGCGACCGCTCAAGCCGAAAACGACGACCACCGAACTCGGAAAGAGCATTCGAGATGCGATCAGCGCAGCAAACGCGGCAGTGAAATCCGTCACGACCGCTCCCATCGGCGTCATCAGCCAAGCCGCAGCGCCCACCACCTTCACTGTCGCCGCTGGCGACACCGTATCGAGCATTGCGGGGCGTTACGGACTGTCGACAGCATCCGTCCTCGCGCTCAACGGACTCGGCTGGAAGTCCGTGATCTTCCCCGGCCAAGTGCTCAAGCTCACGAATGGAGCGGCCGTGACGCCTGTGCCCAATGCGCCGAAGCCGTCGTCCAGCTCCCGCTACACGATCGTTTCGGGCGACACCCTCAGCCGGATCGCCGGTCGGTTCGGCGTAACGACACAGTCCATCCTCACGGCCAACGGTCTCAGCTGGTCGAGCATCATCTACCCCGGTCAGTCGATTGCGATTCCCGGGTTCACGGCGACCGCAAGCGTGACGTCGGCGCCCATCGGCGGGTCGACAACACCGGTGGTGTCCTCGCGGCCGGCAAGCAGCACTCACTACACGATCGTCAAGGGCGATACCATTTCGAGCATTGCGGCGAAATTCGGCGTGGGCGTGCAAGCGGTGCTCGGCGCCAACGGGCTGAACCGCTCGAGCATTATCTATGCGGGCCGCACCATCTCCATTCCAGGTGTGACCGCCGCTCCGGTCGTCAACGGCATCACCGTGCTCACGAGCGAGATGGCCGCCAACGCGCGCATCATCGTGAGCGTTGGGCGCGAACTCGGGGTGAGTGATTACGGAATCGTCATCGCGCTCGCCACAGCCATGCAGGAATCCAGCATGCGCAACATCAACTATGGCGACCGCGACTCGCTCGGTCTCTTCCAACAGCGGCCGAGCGCGGGCTGGGGCTCACCCGACCAGCTCCTCAACGTGACGCACGCTTCGCGTTTGTTCTACGGCGGCGCGAGCAACCCCAACAAGGGCAAAACCCGCGGGCTCCTCGACGTGTCCGGCTGGAGCACGATGACGGTCACCCAAGCGGCGCAAGCCGTTCAGGTCTCCGCCTATCCCAACGCATACGCCAAGTGGGAGCCGTCGGCCCGCTCCTGGCTCGCAGCACTCGGATAGAGCTCATTCGTCGACGCTCGACCGGCATCGAGGCAGTAATGCCAAGCAGCCGGTGTTTCGAGGGCGAGCCGGGCACGCACATCCTTAGACTGCCATGGTGACAACCAACACCGCCGACCCGATGATCGGACGTCTCATCGACGGCCGGTATCAGGTGCGATCGCGCATCGCACGCGGTGGGATGGCGACGGTGTACCTCGCGACCGATCTCCGCTTGGAACGACGAGTGGCCATCAAGGTCATGCACGGTCACCTCGCAGACGACAGCCAGTTCAAAGAGCGCTTCATTCAAGAGGCTCGTTCGGCAGCTCGACTCGCGCACCCGAACGTGGTGAATGTCTTCGACCAGGGCCAGGACTCCGAGATGGCATATCTCGTCATGGAGTATCTTCCGGGCATCACGCTGCGCGATCTGTTGCAACAGCACGGCAAGCTCACCCCCGAACAGACTCTCGACGTGCTGGAGGCGGTGCTCTCCGGGCTTGCGGCGGCGCACAAAGCGGGCATTGTGCACCGCGACCTCAAACCGGAGAACGTGTTGCTCGCCGACGACGGCCGCATCAAGATCGGCGACTTCGGCCTCGCACGCGCGGCGTCCGCAAACACAGCCACCGGTGCCGCCCTGCTCGGCACGATTGCCTACCTCTCTCCCGAACTCGTAACTCGTGGCATCGCCGATACCCGCAGCGACATCTATGCCGTCGGCATCATGATGTTCGAGATGCTCGCCGGGGAGCAACCGTTCAAGGGCGAGCAGCCCATGCGGATCGCCTATCAACACGCAAATGACTCCGTGCCAACTCCGAGTTCCAAGAACCCGAAAGTGCCCGCCGAACTCGATGAGCTCGTGTTGTGGGCGACCGCCCGAGAGCCCGACAACCGTCCTCGCGATGCCCGAGTGATGCTCGACCAGTTGCAGGACACTGCGCACCAGCTGCAAACCGCTCTGCCGACAGGTTCAACCGCCGTGCACAGGACAGTCGTCATGCCGGTTGCCGGCGAGGGATCGGACAGCGAGACACAGATTCTCGTGCCGCAGAAGTCTCGCAATCGCACCGGCCCCATTGTCTCGGACAGCACCGCAGCGCTCGCTACGATCTCGCGCAAGCGTCGTCGTCGCGGACCGCTCTACTTGCTCGTCGTGCTCCTGCTCGCGGGTGTCGCCGGCGGCGTCGGCTGGTACTTCGGCACGGGGCCCGGATCGAAATCGACGATTCCCGCATCCGTCGTCGGTCAGAGCCCGGAACAGGCGACCGCTGCGATCACCCAACTCGGGCTCGCCGTCGATCCGCAACCAGGTGCCGCGTACTCCGTCGAGATCCCGGCCGGAGCAGTTGTCGACACAAGCCCCCCCGTCGGTTCGCCGGTGACCAAGGGCGAAACCGTCACCCTCCTGATCTCGCAGGGGCCTGAACCATTTCCCGTGCCTCTCGTGGTTGGGCTCGCTGAGAACGATGCGCTCGCGCTCGTTGGCGAACACTGGACCGTGGAGGATTCACGCCGACAGTTCGACGCGACCGTCGCCCGTGACACGGTGCTCGACATCCTCGATGGCAACGGCGCATCGCTGCAGGGCGTGGCGACGTATCTCGACCAGGAGCCCATCACGTTGGTCGTGTCGGCCGGATCGATACCCGACGTCAGCGCCCTATCGGTGGCAGACGCAACATCGGTGCTCACCGGCGTTGGGCTCACGATCGGCAAAGTCGAGGCCTCCGAATTCAGTGACACCGTCGCGGAGGGTGATGTGATTCGCGCGGTCGCACAAGGCGATCCCGATCCGCTTCGCCCGGGAGCGGTTATGGATCTGGTGACGTCGAAGGGCGTCGAGCCGGTCGAAGTACCCGACGTGATCGACGACTCCTGGAAGACCGCCAAGCCTCTCCTTGAAAGTCTGGGATTCGTCCTTGAATACAGTTCGCGCACGCTCGTCGACAGCGCTCCCGGCTCATTTTTCGTTGAGAGCGTGAGCCCGGGTGTTGGAACTCAACAGCCCAAGGGATCAACCCTCAAGCTCAAGTTGGGCTTCGCCGACTGAGGCGCAGCGTCGCGAGCTACTTCGCGGCGAGTTCCTCGGCAACGAGAAACGCGAGCTCGAGCGACTGCATGTGGTTGAGGCGGGGGTCGCACAGCGACTCGTAGCGCGTCGCCAAGGTTGCCTCGTCGATGTGCTCTGACCCACCGAGGCATTCGGTGACATCGTCACCGGTGAGCTCGATGTGGATGCCGCCGGGGTGCGTTCCCGCCGCGCGGTGCGCCTCGAAAAAGCCCTTGACCTCGTCGACGACATCGTCGAAACGACGAGTCTTGTACCCCGTCGGGGTCGTCAGCCCGTTGCCGTGCATGGGGTCGGAGACCCATAGCGGGGTGGCATCCATTCCGGAGATCGCCTCGAGCAACGGAGGCAAGGCGTCGCGCACCTTGCCTGCGCCCATCCGAGTGATGAATGTCAATCGTCCAGGTTCGCGGTCGGGATCGAGCTTGTCGATCAGTCGTTCCATGTCGTCGGCCGATGTCGCTGGCCCAAGCTTCACTCCGATGGGATTGCGAACGCGGCTGAAGTAGTCCACGTGCGCACCATCGAGGTCGCGGGTGCGCTCCCCGATCCAGAGGAAATGGGCGCTCGTGTTGTACGGGGTGCCGGTTCGGGAATCGATGCGCGTCATCGGACGCTCGTAATCCATCAGAAGACCCTCGTGGCTCGAGTAGAACTCGACCCGCTTGAGTTCGTCGAAATCAGCGCCGGCCGCCTGCATGAAGCGGATCGCCTTATCGATCTCGCCAGCGAGCTTTTCATAGCGGTGGTTGGCCGGGTTCGTGGCAAAGCCCTTGTTCCAGCTGTGAACCTGGCGAAGGTCGGCGAATCCGCCCTGAGTGAACGCGCGAATGAGGTTGAGGGTCGCGACCGAGGTGTGGTAGCCCTGCACGAGTCGTGCCGGGTCAGCTTGGCGCGATTCTGGCGTGAAATCGTAGCCGTTGACGATGTCGCCACGGTACGCGGGGAGGGTGATCTCTCCCCTGGTCTCGCTGTCGCTCGAGCGCGGCTTGGCGAACTGGCCGGCCATCCGCCCCATCTTGACGATAGGCATCGACGCGCCGTAGGTGAGAACGACTGCCATCTGCAGGATGGTCTTGACCCGATTGCGAATCTGCTCGGCGGTGGCACCGGCGAAGGTTTCAGCGCAATCCCCACCCTGCAACAGGAATGCCTGACCCTTGGCCGCGCGCGCGATGCGATCTCTCAAGAGGTCGACTTCGCCGGCGAAGACAAGAGGAGGGAGCGTTGCGAGCGTCGCGGACGCCGCGGCCGCAGCCTCAGCGCTCGGCCAGACAGGCTGCTGTTTGATGGGCAGCGTTCGCCAATGATCGAGGCCGGCGACCACTGCTGGATCGGCAAGCACAACGGGTTCTGACGGGTCTACCACGGTGAGTCCTTGATGCTAGAAGAGAAAACGGGGCTAACCCCAACGAACGAGCCTACCGTGTGCGCTCGGGCGCGACCGGCTGGCGCTCAGTGCCTTCGGCACGCGTTGGGCCCTATCAGAGGTCAGCGGTTCGTGCGGCTGGCGCGGTCCTTGACCGATGACGCATACACGTCGACATACTCTTGCCCGCTCAGGCGGTTCAATTCGTACATGATTTCGTCGGTGATGCTGCGCAACACGAAGCGGTCTCCCTCGAGACCGGCGAATCGCGAGAAGTCGAGCGGTTCGCCGAACACAACACCGATGCGCCGAACCTTGGGAATTCTGCGTCCGGTGGGCATCACCTTGTCGGTGTCGATCATTGCGACGGGAATCACCGGCACGCCAGCCTCGAGGATCATCCGCGCGACGCCGGTGCGTCCGCGGTACATCTTTCCGTCGGGACTGCGAGTGCCTTCAGGGTAGATGCCCAGTTGCTCGCCTTTGGCGAGCACCGCGAGACCGGTGTTCAACGAGGCCTCCGACGCCTTGCCGCCGGAACGATCGATGGGCAGCATCCCGGTGCCCTTGAAGAACAACCGCGTGAGCCATCCCTTGATGCCCGTTCCGAGGAAGTAGTCGCTCTTCGCCAAGAACGAAATGCGACGCTCAAGGACGAGTGGAAGAAACACCGAGTCGATGAACGACAGATGGTTTCCGGCGAAGATCACGCCACCGGATTTCGGGATGTTCTCTCGGCCAACGATCCAAGGCCTGAATACCGTCATCAGAATGGGGCCGGCAATCAGGTTCTTCGCGAACCAATACATCATTGCGATTTTCCTCCCGGCGCGTGGGAGTAGCTTACTTCCAATGCTTCGCGACGCATGGAACGGCGAAACGTCGTCACACCCGTTGGGCGTGGATGCGCGCGAGGTCGGCGGCGCCGACCACGCCGGCATCATTGACCAATTCAGCAATCGCGAACTCCGGCTCCGGGTGGTAGCCACGGGCCGGAAGGTGCGCGAGATACGCTTCCCGCACTGGTTGCAGGAGCCGGTCTCCTGCCGCTGCGACCCCCCCGCCAAAGACGAAGAGCTGGGGGTCGAGCAGAGCGCTGATCGACGCGCACGCGGCGCCGAGCCAGTGTCCGAGAGTATTGAGCGCGTGAATGGCGCCGGGATCGCCCGCGGCGATGAGCGCTCCGACATCGTTTCCCGTGAGCACGCCGTTGCGAGCACGAAGGTCACCGAGCGCCAGACCGATCCCGCCGACGTCAGCGATCTCGTTGGCCATGCGCAAGAGCGCGCGGCCCGAGCCATACTGCTCGATGCAACCCCGCGCACCGCAACCACACGGCAGGCCGTCGGGAACGACGCGGAGGTGACCGATCTCGCCGGCTGAACCGAAACCACCGCGCATGAGCCGGTCTTCGGTGACGATCGCGCCGCCCACGCCGGTGCCGATCGTCAACATGGTCATGTCAGACACCAAGCGCCCCGCGCCAAAACGGAACTCAGCCCATCCCGCGGCGTTGGCGTCATTGTCGATGGTGACGTCGATGTTCACGCGCTCGGTGATGCGCTGGCGAAAAGGCTCGTTGCGCCAATTGATATTGGGGGCGTAGTACACCGTGGCCTGTGCGGCATCGATGAAACCCGCGGCTGCCACCCCGGCCGCGATCACAGGATTCCCTGCCGCTGCGGCCACAGCGGAGAGCCGTTCAATCATCCCGACCACAATGTCGACGATGGCGTCTGGGTCGCCTGCGGGTGTGGGAATTCTCTCCTCCGCGTGAATCTCGCCGAGTTCGTCGACGAGCGCACCCGCGACCTTGGTTCCGCCAATGTCAATTCCAATTGCCTGCACGAAAAATCAGTGTAGTCACCCGGTCGAATCCTCCCTCCGCGCGGTACGGGTGCCGAGCCAATCGCGGGCGGCGACATAGAATGAAACGTCCAGATGTCGGGTGCCGAAGGAGCTACCGTGATCGAATACAGTGTCCCAGCGGTGGTACCGGCGGACCCGCGGGCCAATGTGACCGACCTACTGCTGAACAGAGCCCGAGCCACGCCAGGCGCACCCCTCTTCGGTATCCCCGACCAATCGGGCGGCTGGACTGACGTCAGTTGTGACGAGTTCCTCGCGCAGGTCTCGTCGTTGGCCAAAGGCTTCATCGCGAGCGGCATTGAGCCCGGCCAGAAGGTCGGCTTCATGTGCAAGACGCGCTACGAGTGGACCCTCGTTGACTTCGCACTCTGGTTCGCCGGCGCGGTCATGGTTCCGATCTACGAAACCTCGTCTCCGAGTCAAGTTCAGTGGATTATGTCGGACTCCGGAGCCACCGCAATCATCGTCGAGACCGCCCAGCATTTCCTGGGCTTCGACGAAGTGCACGGCGACCTTCCCGAGGTGACCACGGTGTGGCAGGTCGACCTCGGTGACCTTAAGAAGATCGCGCGCGCTGGCAGCTCCGTCTCTGACGAGGAACTCGAGGCCCGGCGCACTCGCGCGTCGGGAGCCGACATCGCGACGATCATCTACACCTCTGGGTCGACCGGGAGACCGAAGGGCTGCGTTCTGACGCACAGCAACTTCGTCGAACTGTCGCGCAACGCCGCCGTCGTCATGAAAGATGTCGTTTTTCCCGGAGCCTCGACTCTGCTCTTCATCGCGACCGCCCACGTGTTCGCCCGCTTCATCGCGATTCTCTCCGTGCACGCCGGGGTGCGGGTCGGTCATCAACCCGACACCAAGCAGCTCCTCCCCTCGCTCGGCACGTTCAAGCCGACCTTTCTCCTCGCCGTCCCGCGAGTGTTCGAGAAGGTGTACAACTCGGCCGAGCAGAAGGCAGAGGCCGGCGGCAAGGGCAAGATCTTCCGTGCCGCCGCTGAGGTCGCAATCGCCTACTCCAAGGCTCTGGATGCGGGCACGGTACCCTTCGCCCTCAAAGCAAAGTTCATGCTCTTCGACCGTCTCGTGTACTCCAAACTGCGCACGGCACTCGGCGGCAACGTCGTCTACGCGGTGTCCGGTTCCAGCCCACTGGGTATCGACCTCGCTCACTTCTTCCGCAGCCTCGGCATTCGCATCCTCGAGGGCTACGGCCTCACCGAAACTACGGCGCCGATCTCGGTCAACCTCGCCGACAAGTTCAAAATCGGCACGACCGGTCCCGCGCTCCCGGGTGTGAGTGTGCGCATTGGAGACGACGGTGAGATTCTCACCAAGGGCGTCAATCTGTTCTCCGGCTACTGGAAGAACGATGCGGCGACCGCCGAAGCGATGAACGGCGATTGGTTTCGCACCGGAGACCTCGGCACACTCGACGACGACGGTTTCATCACGATCACCGGGCGCAAAAAGGAGATCATCGTCACCGCTGGCGGCAAGAACGTGGCTCCCGTGGCACTGGAAGATCCGATTCGCGCACACACCCTCGTGGGCCAAGTCATTCTCGCCGGCGACGGCAAGCCGTTCATCTCTGCGCTCGTCACCCTCGACCCCGATATGCTCCCCATTTGGCTCGGCAACCACGGCCACAAGAGCGATATGACCCTCGAGGAGGCCGCGAAGAACCCCGCGGTCATCGCGGAGATCCAGGCGGCTATCAACAAAGCCAACGCGCTCGTGTCGCGAGCCGAGTCGGTGCGCAAGTTCGAAATCCTACCTATCGAGCTCACCGAGGCGAGCGGACACTTGACGCCCAAAATGAGCATCAAGCGGCAGGTGATTCTGAGGGACTTCGACGACGTCATCGAGAAGATGTACGCCGGAACCTGACCCACGGCGAATTCAGTACCACGTCAGTACCACGACGCCTGACGAATAGCTCGCATCGCTTCGCGTTTGATCTCCGGTTCGAGACCCTCGATGAACAGGTGGCCGTCGAGGTGGTCGGTCTCGTGCTGGAGCGCTTGGGCCATGAGGCCCGTTCCGCTCACCTCGATCGGCTCACCCGCGAGATTCACCCCTGTTACGCGCGCAAAGGGGTACCGCACGCGCGGAAAGTAGAAGCCGGGCACCGACAGGCAGCCCTCGTCGACCACATCCGGCTCACCGGAAGTCTCCACGAGCACGGGGTTGATGATGTAGCCCACCTTGCCGTCGATGTTGTAGCTGAACGCTCGCTGACCGACCCCGATCTGATTGGCGGCCACCCCCGCGCGTCCGGGCAGTCGAACCGTGTCGAGGAGGTCGTCAATGAGCGCCGCCGCCCTCGGATCGCCGACTCGGATGGGGTCGGTGGCGGATCGGAGAACGGGGTCGCCGAACAGGCGGATCTGACGCTCAGTCATGAGTAGCTTCTTCGAGGTGGATCAGGCGCCGCGGCGCACGGGCAAACCCTCGACAACGAGGGCGGCGAGTTCACGCGCGGCATCCTTCGTCATGGGCTTGAGGTCTTTGTAGCTGATAACCGAACCAGCGGCGAGCTGAGGGTCATAGGGAATGCGCACGATCTCCCGCACCCGCGATCGGAAATGGGCCTCGATCTCTTCGAGCTTGACGAGGTTCGTGCCCTGCGTCGCCGTGTTGAGCGCCACGACCGCGTTGCGAACGAGGTCGCCGTAGCCGTTCGCCTCGAGCCAGGTCAGAGTTTCTGATGCCAAGCGCGCTTCGTCGACGGACCCGCCGGAGACGATGACCACGGAATCGGCGCGCTGGAGGGTCGCTCGCATGACCGAGTGCACGATGCCCGTGCCGCAGTCCGTCAACACGATGGAGTAGTAGCGGGACGACAAGTCGGCGACAACGTTGTAGTCATCCTCATCGAACGCTTCGGACAGCAGGGGGTCGGAGTCGGACGCGAGGATGTCCAGTCGCGTCTCATCCCGCGATACCAGTGTCGTGAAATCAGTGAACCCGTGGATCGACGCCGCGCGCGTGACGACGTCCCGCACGGTCGAACGCGTCTGCTTGTTGACTCGTTCGGCGAGGGTGCCGCGATCGGGATTCGCGTCGATCGCGATGATCCGGTCCTCGCGGGTCGAGGCAAGAGCCATGCCGAGCAGCGAGGTGATCGTGGTTTTTCCGACGCCGCCCTTTCGGGTGAGCACGGGCACAAACCGAGCGCCTCCCTCGAACTGGCGGTCGATGCGCTCGTTCATCTGCTTCCACGCGCGCACCTTGGCCGAATCCCCGATGTTCACAAGGTGGAACGAGAGAGCGTAGACGATTGACGGCCAGGTACCCCCGGGAGCCGGTCGCTTCGAGCGACGAGCGTCGATGAGTCGATCGGCTGTCAGCATTGCGGGCGTCTCGGGTAGTTCGGATGCTTCGCCGCGGAGGCGATCACGCCGCGTATATCCCGGGTCGAGCGCTGCGACCGGCACGGGGTCGGTGCGATCGCCCGGCTGGGGGCGCAACGAGCGCACGGGCACATCGGCGCGAACCGGCACAGACAACGTCGACGCATCAACGTAGCCGGGGTTCACCGGCACGTCGTCGATCGCGACCGCTATCTCGTCTTCGGGCGCTTCGCGCACCGGTGCCGGCAGATCGATCGTCACCGTGAAATTCTCGGCAGGGGAAACCGACTCGTCATCGATGGCCGGGTTCGACGACTCGTTCTTCGAACGCCGTCGGGTCGATTCGTCTGTCATTTTCTCCGAGTCTTTCGTCTCGGGGTCTTCCGAGTTGTTGTTCTTCCTAGCTGTGCGGCCCACGACGGTTGCCCTTTCGCGCAAACTCCACCCCAGACGTTGTCAGTGTACCGGTTGCCCCGATTTCTCAGCCTTCGATCACGAGGAGCAGGTCGCCACCATCCACTTGCTGCGTCGACGGCACTGCGAGTCGACGCACGGTCCCCTCGATCGGCGTGGTGATGGCGGCCTCCATTTTCATGGCTTCGATGGATGCCACGCTCTGGCCGGCCACGACGGTGTCACCTTCCGCGACCTGCACTGTCACGACTCCGGAGAAAGGCGACGCGATGTTGCCGGGCTTCGACGCGTCGGCCTTCTCGGCCGCCTTAGTGGCGACGGCAATACTGCGGTCGCGCACAAAAACTGGCCGCAATTGTCCGTTCAGGGTGGTCATCACGGTGCGCATTCCCTTGTCGTCGACTTCGCCGATCGCCTCGAGACCCAGATGGAGATTGACGCCCTTGCTGATCTCGACGACGTGCTCAGAACCTTGACGGAGCCCATATAAGTAGTCGACTGTGTCGACGACAGACAGGTCACCGTAGGCCTCGCGGTTCGCGAGGTAGCTCGCCGTGGGCCCCGGAAACAGCAGCCGGTTGAGCGCACCGCGGCGTTCGGCAGGCTCGCCCGCGAGCGCGGCCGTGTCTTCGTCGGTGAGGGGTTCGACACCCGGCCTGACGGAACGGCCCTTCAACACCTTCGACCGGAACGGCTCCGGCCATCCGCCCGGAAGATTCCCCAGTTCACCTGCCATGAAGCTGACCACGGAATCGGGGATGTCGTAGCGATCGGGATTCTGCTCGAAATCGACCGGGTCGGCGTTGGCTGCGGCGAGGGACAGCGCGAGGTCTCCGACGACTTTCGACGACGGAGTGACTTTCGGCGGGCGACCGAGGATTCGGTTCGCCGCGGCGTACCAGTCTTCGACTTTCTCGAACTGGTCGCCCAGACCGAGGGCGATCGCCTGTTGCCGCAGGTTCGACAACTGGCCGCCGGGAATCTCGTGCCGGTAAACCCGGCCGGTTGGTCCAGGCAAGCCGGATTCGAACGGTGCGTACAGCTTCCGCACTGATTCCCAATACGGCTCGAGATCCGAGACAGCAGCTAGAGACAGCCCGGTGTCGCGATCGGTGTGGGCGAGCGCCGCAACGAGGGCGGATGCCGACGGCTGGCTTGTCGTGCCGGCCATCGGCGCGCTGGCCACATCCACGGCATCTGCACCGGCGCGACTCGCCGCGAGCAGAGTCGCGAGTTGGCCGCCCGCGGTGTCGTGCGTGTGCACGTGCACGGGAAGGTCAAAACGCGTCCGGAGCGCCGCGACAAGCTTCTCGGCGGCTCCAGCACGCAGCAACCCAGCCATGTCCTTGACCGCGATGATGTGCGCTCCGGCGTTGACGATCTGCTCGGCAAGGCGAAGGTAGTAGTCGAGGGTGTAGAGGTCTTCTGCCGGATCGAGCAGGTCTGCGGTGTAGCACAGCGCCACCTCGGCCACAGCTGCGCCCGTTTCCAGCACAGCGTCGATGGCTGGTCGCATCTGACTCACGTCATTGAGGGCATCGAAGATGCGGAAGATGTCGACCCCCGTGGAGTGGGCCTCCCGCACGAATGCGTCGGTGACTGCGGTCGGGTAAGGCGTGTAGCCGACGGTGTTGCGGCCGCGGAGGAGCATCTGGAGGGCAATGTTCGGCAGCGCCTCGCGAAGCGCCGCGAGCCGATCCCACGGGTCTTCGCCGAGAAAGCGGAGAGCCACGTCGTAGGTCGCGCCACCCCACGCTTCGACGGAGAGCAACTCCGGTGTCATTCGCGCCACGTACGGCGCGACGACAACGAGGTCTTTCGTGCGAACGCGCGTTGCCAGCAGCGACTGGTGCGCGTCGCGCATCGTGGTCTCGGTGACCGCGAGCGCGGTCTGCGCGCGCAGGGCGCTCGCAAATCCGACCGGACCGAGCTCAAGAAGCCGCTGACGGGATCCGTCTGGTGCGGGAGTCGCGATGTCGATCGCCGGAAGCTTTGCAGACGGCGAGATGAGTCCCGCACCCGCGCCGTTCGGCTGGTTCACCGTCACGTCCGCGAGCCACGTCAGTATTTTGGTGCCGCGGTCTTTGGACTGGTGGGTCTTGACCAAGTGCGGTCGCTCGTCAATGAACGAGGTGCTGAGGTCACCGGCGATGAACGAAGGATCGTCGAGCACCGCCTGCAGGAACGGGATGTTGGTGGACACGCCCCGAATGCGGAACTCGGCCAATCCGCGCCGGGCGCGTGTGACGGCGGCGGCGAAGTCACGACCGCGACAGGTCATCTTCGCGAGCATCGAATCGAAGTGTGGGCTGATCTGCGCGCCCGGGTTGATTGTGCCACCGTCGAGGCGGATGCCAGCTCCGCCGGGAGAACGGTAGGTAGTGATCTTTCCGGTGTCGGGACGAAAGCCGGCGGCCGGGTCTTCCGTCGTGATTCGGCACTGCAGTGCCGCGCCGCGCAGCTGCAACTTGTCTTGCGTCAAACCGAGTTCGGCAAGGCTCTGGCCGAAGGCGATCCGCATCTGAGACTGCACAAGATCAACGTCGGTGACCTCTTCGGTGACGGTGTGTTCGACCTGGATGCGCGGGTTCATCTCGATGAAGACGTGCTGCCCCTTGCGTTCACCGGCGGTGTCGAGGAGGAATTCGACGGTGCCGGCATTGACGTAGCCGATGGACCGGGCGAACGCGATCGCGTCGCGGTACATCGCCTGCCGCGTCGCGTCGTCGAGGTTCGGTGCCGGCGCAATCTCGACGACCTTCTGGTGCCGGCGCTGAACGGAGCAGTCCCGCTCGAACAAGTGCACGGTCTCGCCGGAGGCATCGGCAAGGATCTGCACCTCTATATGCCGCGGACGCACGACGGCCTGCTCGAGAAACATTGTCGGATCGCCGAATGCGCTGTCGGCCTCGCGCATCGCGGCCTCGAGAGCGTCCCGCAAGTCTTCGGGCTTGTCGACCCGACGCATGCCGCGTCCGCCGCCACCAGCGACCGCCTTCGCGAAAATCGGAAACCCTATCTCTGCTGCACCCGCGAGAAGCTCGTCGATGTCGCGCGATGCTGGGGTCGACGCCAGCACGGGCACGCCTGCGGCGATCGCTCGTTCCTTGGCGGTGACCTTATTGCCCGCCATCTCGAGAACGCTGCGGCCCGGCCCGATGAACGTGATCCCAGCGTCCACTGCCGCTTGGGCGAGGTCAGGATTCTCGCTCAGAAAGCCATAACCGGGGTAGATTGCGTCGGCTCCGGACTCGCGGGCGACCCGAATGATCTCCGCGACGTCAAGGTAGGCCCGAACCGGGCGACCCTTCTCGCCGATCTGGTACGCCTCGTCAGCCTTGAGTCGATGCAGGGAGTTGCGGTCTTCGAAGGGATACACGGCGACCGTCTTCGCACCCAGTTCGTATGCTGCTCGAAATGCCCTGATCGCGATCTCCCCGCGATTGGCAACGAGAATTTTCGAGAACATCGAACCCCTTCGGCGCATGTCGAACGTTTAGGTTGTTTCAGACTAGTGAAGGTATCGTCGTTACTCGTGCACGTACTTAGCGTCAGTTCCCTCAAGGGCGGTGTCGGCAAAACTACTGTCACGCTCGGACTCGCGTCGGCTGCCTTCGCGAAAGGTCTTCGCACTCTCGTGGTAGACCTCGACCCGCAGTCCGACGTCTCCACCGGCATGGACATCACCGTCGCCGGCCACCTCAATGTGGCCGATGTGCTGGCTTCTCCCAAAGAGAAGATCATGCGGGCGGCTATCGCGCCGAGTGGATGGACCAAGGGTCGCCCCGGCACGATCGACGTGCTCATCGGATCGCCTTCTGCCATCAATTTCGACGGTCCGCACCCCAGCATCCGAGATATCTGGAAGCTGGAAGAGGCCCTCGCACACGTCGAGGCCGACTACGACCTCGTGCTCATCGACTGTGCGCCGTCGCTCAACGCCCTCACTCGCACGGCGTGGGCTGCCAGTGACCGAGTGACGGTCGTCACAGAACCCGGTTTGTTCTCGGTGGCCGCCGCCGACCGTGCGCTTCGCGCCATCGAGGAGATTCGGCGCGGCTTGTCGCCCCGACTCCAGCCGCTCGGCATCATCGTCAACCGCGCCCGCGTGCAATCTCTCGAGCACCAGTTTCGCATTCGTGAGCTACGCGACATGTTCGGCCCCCTGGTGCTGACGCCCCAGCTCCCCGAGCGCACGTCGCTTCAGCAGGCACAGGGCGCGGCGAAGCCCCTGCACGTGTGGCCGGGCGAGAGCGCGCAGGAGATGGCCCGCAACTTCGACCTGCTTCTGGAGCGCGTCATGCGCGCAGCCAAGATCGGCGATTACGCCGCAACGTGATCGTGGCGCGCTAGGACGCGCGCGTTGCCCGGCGGGCGGCGAGTTCGTCGCTCGGGTCGCCTGCGGCGACGGAGTCGAGTTCAATAAGGCTCGTTTCGACCTCGCGAAGCACTTTGCCGACGGCGATCCCAAACACGCCCTGGCCGCGCGAGACCAGGTCAATGACCTCGTCGTTCGACGTGCACAAATACACGCTCGCGCCGTCGCTCATGAGCGTGGTCTGGGCGAGGTCGTGCACGCCGGATTCACGCAACTGGTTGACCGCGGTGCGGATCTGCTGCAACGAGATTCCGGTATCGAGAAGTCGCTTGACGAGCTTCAGGACGAGGATGTCGCGGAAGCCGTACAGTCGTTGCGAACCCGACCCAGCCGCGCCCCGAATCGTGGGCTCGACGAGCTCGGTTCGGGCCCAATAGTCGAGTTGACGGTAGCTGATGCCGGCAGCGCGGGCCGCAATGGCGCCACGGTAGCCGGCGGAGTCGTCCAGTTCCGGCATGCCATCGGTGAAGAGGAGTCCGAGGTCGTAGCGTGAGTCCTCGCTCGTGCTGGGATCACTCATGGCACTGCCTCTTAACCTTCAGGTTGAACTTCACTCTTATGGTTCGGTTACTACTCACGCTACCGACCGGCGATGCCGCGAGCAACGACATCGGCCGATCCGTCTCGGCGTGTCGAGACCGAAGGCCGAGATCGGTCACGAATCGAGTCGACTGAGAGCCGAACGGATGATGCTGCTGCGGATGATCTCGAGCTGCCCGGCAATCTCCCGGGCCAGTTCGGCCGCTTTCGATCGGCTGGACGCGTCGTTGCGCCGCGCCACGGGGATGAGCGCGCTCTCGATGAGCCCGAGCTCTCGCTCGGCGGCGGCTCGGAAGCCTCGGAGATGGCGGGGCTCGATGCCCGAGCGTTGAAGCTCGACGAGCGTGCGAAGCACCGCCACCGCATCGTCGCCGAACAACTCGGCTGGCATGATGAGTGAAGAGGAAATCGCGTCGTTGAACAACATGACGCTCGCACCCGCCTCGCGGACGAGTTCATCGCGGGTGTACCGCCGCTCTGCGGAGAGCATCGACGGCGACGCGGATGCACCACCCGGAAGCGCAGGCGTGCGACCGGCATCCATGTCGGCGAGATATCCGCGAATGACCTTGAGCGGCACGTAATGATCGCGTTGCATCGCGAGCACGAAACGCAGACGCTCGACGTCGGCGGCGGAAAACTTGCGATACCCGGATTCGGTGCGCGCCGGACTGATGAGTTCGCGCTCTTCCAGGAACCGCAGCTTCGACGGGCTCAACTCGGGAAACTCGGGGTTGAGGCGAGCGAGCACTTGGCCAATGCTGAGCAATCCGGACGAGCCGCCCGCGTGACTCGCCGCGGCTGCGGACGGCGCCACTAGTCCTGTGCCGGCTTCGGAGCCGGCGCAACCTGACCCGTCGGGGTCAGGTCGAGACGAGACGCGTAGAACGTGAGTCGGAACTTGCCCACTTGCACTTCGGAGCGGTCGGTCAGCATGGCCGTGTCGATGCGAACACCGTCATAGTACGTGCCATTGAGCGACCCGAGATCGCGAACCTGGAAGCTGATGCCGTGGCGGAGGAATTCTGCGTGCCGACGGGACACCGTGACGTCATCGAGGAAGATGTCCGCGTTCGGGTGGCGACCTGCCGTCGTGACGTCGGCATCCAACAGGAAGCGCGCTCCGACATTGGGGCCACGGCGCACGATCATGAGGGCAGACCCGGAGGGCAGTGCGGCGATTGCCTCACGTTCCTCGGGGGAAATTCCGCCATCCAGAGCAGCAGCGAGCTGGGCGCCGAAATCGTCCGTGAAGTGCAACGTCGTATCGGTCTCACGGGGTCCGCCCTTTGCTGCCGGTCCATTGTCGTGATTGTGATCAGTCATGCCGAGCCTCACCTCCCTCTTAGCGCTCCAGCGTATCGGATTGGGAACCGTCCACCGCGCGGGGAATCCGAACCACGCGCGCGGTTTCCCGAACATACAGGAGACCAGCCCACCAGTACAGAAATGCGCCCCACAAACCGAATGCCCAGCCGAGCGGATCGGTGACCCACGCGCCCGCAGGCAGCACCTGCCCGACCATGATCAACGGCAGAGCGTAGAGCAGGCAGAAGGTGGCGAGCTTTCCCAGGTGATGTACGGGTAATGGGCCGAAGTCGGCGTTCGCCAGCACCACGCCGGTCGCCAGAAGGATGACATCGCGACCCACAATGACCACGACTAGCCACCACGGGATGATCCCCCGGCTGGCCAATCCGATCAGCGCCGCGAAGATGAACAGTCGGTCGGCGGCGGGATCGAGAAGTTGGCCGATGCGAGTGATCTGCCCGAAGCGGCGCGCAATCACGCCGTCAAGATAGTCCGTGAAGCTCGACACGGCGAGTACGACGAGCGCTATGAGATCCCGGCCCTGAATGACAAGCACCAGAAACACCGGCACCATCAGAAGGCGAAGCACACTGAGAGCGTTCGGCACTGTGAATATCGCCGTGCCGATCTCCGGATTGGGTCGCCGCTCCACATTCGCGAGTCTACGGGGCGGGTGTCGGACCCGCGTGTCGCGTGTCGCAAAACAATTGAGAATTACGCATTGTGCCTCTGATCAGCATGAAAGAGACCGTGCCCCCCATCTTGCCCCCGAACTGGGGTCACAGCGCCGCCCGAAACGGGGGGTAGGGTCAATGACACCGAACACCCGATCCATCCCGAGCGTGCACCCCGTACACCACTCGCCTGGGATGAGACCACCGCACCGGAATGTCGGCCCCACCGGCACAACGGCTGCGGCACCACCCACCCGAACGCACTATCCCGCGAAACGCAGGTTCATACCCGTGAATGCCCCCATTCACCGGAGCCCGCTGTGCCTCTCTTCGAGGACTACCCGACACAGCGATTTTACTCCGGATGCACAGTTGATTCTCTCCAGCGCGATCGACCCGACAGCGGGAGGTGTGCGATGAGTGAGGTAGAGCAGCCGCTCCCATTCTCCGCAGCGTCCATGCGCCGTCAGCGACTGCGACTGGTCGAGGATGCGCACACCGCAGCCGACTTCACCACGGCCGACCGCCGGTCGACCGTCGCACAGCAGTACCGCACGCGTCTTGTCGTCACCGACTTCTCGATCATCGTCGGCAGTGTCGTCGCGGCCTTCTTCGCGCGCTTCGGCACTCAAGACCTCAGTGTGCCGTTCGCCGGCCTCAGCGCTGGCTACTGGCTCGTCGCCGGACTCATCATTCTCACCTGGATCGTCATCCTCGGCGCCTACCGCACCCGGGACGCCCGCGTGGTGGGCGTCGGCGCAGTGGAGTACAAGCGCGTGCTGGCAGCCAGCGCACTCACCTTCGGCGTGCTCGCCATCGCGTTCTTCATCTTGAAGGTCGACATCGCCCGCGGATTCTTCATCGTTGCGCTGCCGCTCGGTGTCGCCTCCCTCATGGTGTCGCGCTGGGCGTGGCGCCAGTGGCTCACCCGCCAGCGGGCATTCGGCCGCTACCTCTCCCAGGCGATCGTCGTCGGCCGCCGCGAAGACGTCGACTACGTGGTGGGGCAGATCGCCCGCAAGTCGGGCGCCGCGTACAACGTCATTGGGGTCGCCCTCGAGAACGCCTCCACCGCCGTGCCGACGATAACCAGTGCGGGCAAAGACATCCCCGTGGTCTCCGACCTCGACAGCGTCGCCAACGCCGTGGACGCGCTCGGTGCCGACGTTGTCATTGTGGCCGGGCAACCGTCCGGCCGGTCGGACTACATCCGTGATCTCGGCTGGGAGCTGGAGGGCACGAGCGCCGAGCTGGTGGTCGCATCCCGCCTCACGAACGTCGCCGGACCGCGCATCCACATTCGCCCGGTCGAGGGCCTGCCCCTCATGCACGTCGAACTACCGCAGTATGAGGGCGGCAAGCACATCGCGAAGCGGATGGTCGACGTCGTCGCGTCCGGATTCGCGCTCGTGCTGCTCGCCCCGCTCATGCTCGTGATCGCCATCATGGTGCGTCTCGACAGCGACGGTCCGGTGGTGTTCCGTCAGGAGCGCGTGGGTCGCGGCGGCCAGCCGTTCGTGATGCTCAAGTTCCGCTCGATGGTGCAGACTGCCGAAGACGACCTCGCTGGCCTACTCGACAAAAACGAGGGCGCCGGGGTGCTGTTCAAGATGAAGAACGACCCCCGCATCACCCCGGTCGGTGCGTTCCTTCGCAAGTACTCCCTCGACGAGCTTCCGCAGCTGATCAACGTGTTCCTCGGCCACATGAGCCTCGTCGGCCCGCGCCCCCCACTCCCCCGCGAAGTCAGCGAGTACGCACAGCCGGTGCATCGCCGACTCTTCATCAAGCCGGGACTCACCGGCATGTGGCAGGTGAACGGACGCTCCAACCTCAGCTGGGAAGAGAGCGTTCGACTCGACCTCTACTACGTGGAGAACTGGTCGCTCATGGGAGACCTGATGATCATGTGGCGCACCGTCAAGGTGCTGGTCGCTCCCGAGGGCGCGTACTAGCTCCAGTCGACAGCGCCAGGGGGTCAGTCGCCGACGATGACGTCGCGCATCCGGAGAACACTGTTGTCCCAGGAGTAGCCCAACTCCTCGGGACGGACCCTCTCTGGCCGGCGCTCTGCAAAGGAGTCGATGGTCTCCATGATGGCGGCGGCGACGTCATCGACCGACAGCGGATCCACAAAACGCGCCCGATCACCGAGGATCTCGCGGAACACCGCGATATCACTCGCGACGATGGGTGCACCGAAAAACAGAGCCTCGAGGGTCGGGATACCGAACCCCTCATCAAGAGAAAGAAAAAGGAAGAGGTCGGTGTGCGAGTACAACCAAGCCAACTCTTCGTCAGAGATGAAGCCGGTGAACACGATCGCGCCCTGCGCGACCGCTTCGGCGACCTCATCGGGCAGTTCGGCGCTCTTTCCCGACGGCTCCCCGACCACGACGACAGGGAAGCCGGGCGACACGCGTCCCGTGCGCACTGCGGCAGAGAGAGCGGTTGCGAGGTTCTTGCGCACATTGAGCCGACCAACGACGAGCACGAACCCGTCAACATCCGCGAGGCCGGTCACGGGGGTCGGCACAGCCGAATCGAGCCCGGGCGGGAAGCCGAGCCCCACCGCGACCGCGGGTTTCTTCGACCGCGCCACCGCTTCGATCCGATTGGCCTCGGCCTTGGACGACGTGAAGACGATGTCAGCGCGGGACAAAAACCTCGTCATCAGCGAGAAGTACAGCAGTTCTTTACGCGTGAACCACTCCGGGTTCGATTCGAACATGAGGTCGTGCACGAATACGGCGGAGCGGCCGCTGAGCGGACTGAAGTTGTGAGCGAAGACGAGCTCCGCTCCGACCCGGCGCGCGATGGCGGGAAGTTCGACGATGGCAGATATTCCCTGCGGGCTCAGGCGGGACTCGACGACCTCAACCCGGCCGGGCAGTTCGGAGCGCGCGGCGGCAGCGGCGGAACGGCGCACCGCAACCACGAGTTCGTCCTCGGGAAACTGACGTTCCCACGCGAACACGAACTCGCGAAGCACCTGGCGGTTGGAGTAGGGCCCGCTCGACCACCAATAACCATCGAAGAGGATGCGCACCATGTCAGCTTATCCAGCGCGGAGCGGCCGTCTGGCGTCGCAACTGACGTACCATGTGAAGCCAGCGGCCACTGTCGGCCTGTCGACGAGACCAAACTGCGGGAGGACAGCGGACGATGAGACGCGGAGATAAGGCACCGAAGCGAGCACTGCGCATCGCGATGGTGGGAACGCGCGGAGTTCCGGCTGCCTATGGCGGATTCGAGACGGCAATCGAGGAGATCGGTCGCCGACTCGCGGCAGAAGGACACGACATCACGGTGTTCTGCCGCACCAAGCCCGGTGAGCCAAAGCTTCGCGAGCACCTCGGGATGAAGCTCATCCACCTGCCGGCTGTCAAGTCGAAGGCACTGGAAACCCTCAGCCACACAGGACTGACCGTGCTCCGGATGCTCATTGGTCGCCGTTTCGACGTAGCCTACGTTTTCAACGCGGCCAACTCGCCGTTCCTGCCTATCATCAAGTTACGTCGGGTGCCGATCGCCGTGCACGTCGACGGCTTGGAGTGGAAGCGCGGCAAGTGGGGCCCTACCGGCCGCAAGTACTACCGCGTCGCCGAGCAGCTTTCGGTGCGCTGGGCTGACGCCCTCATCGCCGACGCACGGGGCATCGCCGACTACTACACCGACGAATTCGCCGTTCCCACGGAACTCATCAGCTACGGCGCGCAGATCACTGATGACGGACGAGACAATCGTCTCCCCGAACTGGGCCTCGAAGCACACAAGTTCCACCTCGTGGTGGCCCGCTTCGAGCCGGAGAATCACGTCGACGTTATCGTCAACGGATATCACGCCAGCGATGCCGAGTTCCCGCTCGTCGTTGTCGGCTCCGCGCCATATTCCGCTGAATACACCGACCGCATTGCGGCAGTTGCGGCGGGAGACGACCGCGTTCGCATGCTCGGCGGCGTGTGGGATCAGGAACAGCTGGACCAGTTGTATGCAAACGCGCTCACCTACGTGCACGGCCACTCCGTCGGCGGCACGAACCCGTCGCTCCTGCGCGCCATGGGCGCTGGCACCGCAGTTCTCGCGTGGGACGTCGTATTCAACCGCGAGGTTCTTGGCAACGACGGCGAATTCTTCCACGATGCCGCCAGTGCGGGCGCCCTCATCACGGCCGCCGAGAAGGATTCCATTGAGACCGTCCGCACCGGCGCCCGTCTCCGTGAGCGCGCGTCTGCCAATTACAACTGGAATGACGTCGCGGCCGCATATGGCGATCTGGCGACGCGTCTCGAAAAAGGCCAGAGCATCCGTGGAACGAGCAAGGGACGCCGCTCCGACTCCGCATGGAGCACGGACGAGTCCGAACTGCGTCACTCGACTCCGGCGCCTATGAAGGAGGTCACGACGTGACGAATTCCACGACCGCCCAGCGCGAAAGCTATCGGGACACCGTCGAGCGGCTCGCCGCCTCGCAGAAAAAGCGCGCTCCCGGCGCGCCAGCGTACTCCATCTACATCAATCGCAAGATAGGCCGGTACCTGGCCGCGTGGGCATTCCGCGCCGGACTCACGCCCAACCAGGTCACCGGAATCAGCGCGGCTTTCACCTTCACGGCGATCGTGCTCATCGCGAGCGTTCCGCCAGCACTCTGGCTCGGTATCGTCGTCTGGCTATTACTGGCGTTCGGGTACGCGTTCGATTCGGCTGACGGACAAGTCGCCCGACTCCGTGGCGGCGGATCCCCGGCCGGTGAGTGGCTCGATCACGTCGTCGATGCGACGAAGACCGCGAGCTTGCATATCGCGGTCGCAATATCGATGTTCCGGTTCTTCGACCTCCCGGCAGGCTGGCTGCTCGTGCCACTCGGCTTCGCCGTTGTCGGCTCGGTGTCGTTTTTCGCCATGATTCTGAATGACCTCCTGAAGACGATTCACGGCGGTCCGAAGAAGAGCGCCGCACGTGGCAGCAACCCCCTTCGCGCTCTCCTGCTCCTGCCCACGGACTACGGCATCCTGTGCTTCATGTTCGTTCTGTTGGGCGCTCCGGCCGTCTTCTTCGTGGTGTACACGCTCATGTTCGTGGCCAACCTCGGCCACCTGTCGCTCGCGCTCGTCAAGTGGTTCCGAGACATGGACTCGCTCGGCGGAAAAATCAGCACCAACGTCTAATACGCCCCCTATCACCCGAAGGTCACACGATGAGCGACGAAGTCACGCCGACCGAAGTCATCGGCGTCGGCCCCGATCCAGAAAATGACGGGGACGCCGAATCCGCGGTGCCCGCGAAGCGCACACTTCTGATCATCGCCGCGCTCGCCGGGGCTGCCATGCTCGCCATCGCGGGCATCGCGATCGCGGTAAGCGTCAACGGCAGCAGCGTTTCGCCCCCACCAACGACAACGCCGAGTTCGACGATCACGACAGACACCCCGTCGCCGACATCGGCACCGACGTCCACCCCCGAAGCAACCGACACCGCGGCACCGCCCGCGACCGGCGACCCGGTACCAGTCGACATCGACAAGCCCGCCGACATCGTGCCGGGACTCACGGCATCGATCGACTCCATTGAAGCCGTACAGGGCGAGGCATCCGGCCCCGGCGAGGTCGCCGGACCGTCGATTCGGTTTGATGTGACGGTCGTCAACGAAACCAGCGGATCCGCCGACCTCACCAGCACGGTCGTCACGGTGTATTACGGCGATGCCGATACACCGGCCTCGGAACTGCGTAAGCCTGGCGGGTCACCTCTCCCCGCACGAGTTGCCGCCGGATCTTCGGCTACGGGAACCTACATCTTCAGTGTTCCGGACGAAGAACGCGGTCTGGTTCGCATCATGGTGGATTACTCCGTCGGGGTCGAGCCACTCGTGTTCGAAGGCTCGGTGCCGTAGTGCCACGTGCCCCGCACAACCGAGTGCTCCGATAAGCAATCACGCCAAGCACCCTATAATTTCTAGTAATGCTCATAACACCACCCGCGTAATCCCCCACCCGACCTCCTACCCGACGAGGTAAAATGCGAACCCGAACTCCAGGCAGACCGACCCGAATCCGGTCCGCTGCGATCGTCACCACACTTGCTGTCCTGATGTCCATTGGAGTGACGACGACCGTAGCGTCAGCCGACACTGCTCCACCGAACACCGCACTGCCCGTTACAGCATCCACCGATTCGCTACCCACGGCACAAATCAACGGCGTCGTGTGGGACCAAGTCGTCGTGGGTAACACCGTATTCGTCGGCGGAAACTTCACCTCCGCACGCCCCGCCGGCGCGGCCGCTGGCACCAGCACGGTCACGCGCACCCACCTGTTGTCGTATGCGTTGTCGAGTGGCGTCCTCACCTCGTGGGCCCCCAAACTCAACGGTCAAGTCAGAGCCATGGATGCCTCGCCCGACGGCAAGCGGCTATATGTCGTGGGCGCGTTCACATCAGTCAATGGCGCAACCCGCAATCGCATCGTCGCTTTCGACACAGCGACGGGCGCAGTGATAACGTCCTTCACCGCGTCGGCGAACGCCGAAGTTTTCGCCGTGAGCGCATCGCAGAACGCCGCCTACTTCGCCGGTGAGTTCTCCCAGACGTCCGGCGTGTCGCGACCGGGTAAGGCCGCCGCGGCGTCAGCGACCACGGGTGCAGTGCTTCCTTGGGCGCCCGTTCTTGCCGGTGGGCGCGCCTACGCGATCGAAGTCGCCCCGGACGAGTCCAAAGTCGTCCTCGCCGGAAATTTCACCAGCCTCAACGGCAATAGCAACCCCGGCTACGGGATGGGGGCGGTGACGACGACAGGATCCGGCTCCAACCTGACGTGGACCGTGGGCACGATCATCCGCAACGCTGGCGCTGACTCCGCAATCTACAGCCTCACCTCCGACGCGACGAGCGTGTACGGCACGGGATACACCCTGAACGATGGCGGAAATCTCGAAGGCACCTGGCGGGCGAGCTGGTCCTCGGGGGCGCTCGAATGGATCCAGGACTGTCAAGGCGACGAATACTCCGTCGCGGCTCTCGGCAACGCGGTGTACGTTGCGGGCCACCCGCACACGTGCGCTTCCGTCGGCGGGTTTCCCGAGACAAACCCGAAGACGTGGTACCGCGGTTTGGCTTTCTCTCGATCAGCGCTCGAGAAGATCCAAGTCGGTATCTACCACGGCAAGCCCCAGCCGACCCTGTTGCAATTCTTCCCCACCTTCAACCCCGGCACGTTCACTGGACAAAGCCAAGGGCCGTGGAGTGTGTCCGGCAACTCGAACTACGTCGTCTACGCGGGCGAATTCACGAAAGTGAATGGAGTGGCGCAGCAGGGACTCGCCCGTTTCGCCGTGAGTTCGATCGCACCTGACAAAGACGGTCCGCGTGAGTCTGCGGGCGCGTGGCCGCTCACGACCGCTGCCGCGGGAAGTGGGGCAATTCGCGTGGTGTGGCCGGCGAACCACGACCGAGACAACGAGAAACTGACCTATCGCCTGGTTCGAGACGGCAACACGGCCAGCCCGATTTACACGGTTGCCGCACCCTCGTCATTCTGGAATCGACCCAACCTCGGATTTGTCGACACGGGACTTGCGCCCGGCTCGTCCCACAATTACCGCGTGAGCGCAACAGACCCGCATGGCAATGTCGTGTGGACGAACACGATCACGGCAACCGCCGGATCGAGTAGCGCGTCGGTGGACTACATGCGCGCCGTGCTCGCTAACGGTCCGACGTACTATTACCGCCTGAGCGAGGCCTCCGGCTCAGCAACCAACTTCGCCGGGCCCACCGCAAACACCACAGCATCGGGCGCGGTCACCCAGAACACTCCAGCAACAGTTGGCAGTGGCGTCACTCGAAGTGCCGCTGGCGCTATCGCGGGCGACTCGAACACGTCGATGCGCTTCAACGACGGCACGTCGTCTCGCGTGTACACGACGCAACAAGTCTGGTCCGACGATTCGATATCAGTCGAGGCGTGGTTCCGCACGTCGAGTCTCAGCGGAAAGATCGTCGGATTCGGCAACAGTTCCAGCAGCTCGAACTCATCGACTTTCGACCGTCACTTGTACATGAACGAGGGCCGAGTGATCTGGGGTGCCTACGATGGTGCGAATCGCACCATCCAGAGCAGCACCGGTTACAACGACAACAAATGGCACCATGTCGTCGGCACCATCAGTTCAGCGGGGATGACTCTCTATGTCGACGGTCAAGTCAAGGCGTCCCGAACCTCGACCGTGCAAGGTCGCCGATACTGGGGCAACTGGCATATCGGCGGTGACGCCACCTGGGCCGGCAACCAGAATTTCAACGGCTATATCGACGAAGTCGCTGTGTACAAGGTTCCTTTGACCGCCTCCCAGGTGTCCCAGCACTTCCAGGCCGGCACCGCAAGTGCCGCTGCCGCCACCGCCCCGGCGCCAACTGCCGCGGAAACGACCACGACCACGACCGGCACGATCGCGCAAGACTCGTTCGCTCGAACTGTTGCGAGCGGATGGGGCACCGCCGAGGTGGGCGGACCGTGGAGTGCGACCAGCTCGAGCTACTCTGTCGGATCCGGGTCCGCTGCGGCGTCGCATACTGCCGGAAGCACGCGACGCGGGGTGCTCACATC
>JANOYC010000108.1:0-6337 GCA_031428675.1 Microbacteriaceae bacterium
GTATTCCAACAACGAGTTCGAAGTCGCGTGGGGCAAGCAGATGGTCGAGGCGTGGAACGCCGAGCACCCCGATGAGCAGATCAAAGGCCAGGAGATCCCCGCCGGCAAGAGCAGCGAAGAGGTCATCGGCGCCGCGATTACCGCGGGTAACGCACCGTGCCTCATCTACAACACGGCCCCAGCCGCGGTCGGGCAGTTCGAGAAGCAAGGCGGCCTCGTCAACCTGTCGTCGTTCGAGGATGGCGCGTCCTACATCGAAGATCGCAGTGGCACGACCGCAGCTCAGTACCAGAACGCAGACGGCGACTACTTCCAAATGCCGTGGAAGTCGAACCCGGTAGTGATCTTCTACAACAAAGACCTGTTCGCGGCAGCCGGCCTCGACCCGGAGAACCCGAAGCTGTCGACGTACGCCGAGTTCCTCGAGATATCGAAGACCCTCGTCGAATCTGGTGTAGCGCCGAACGCGATCCTTCCGGCGCCGACCAGCGAGTTCTATCAGACTCTGTTCGATTTCTACCCGTTGTACGCGGCGCAGAGCGGCGGTAGCCAACTCGTTGAAGACGGCGTGGCGACCTTTGACAGCGACCCCGGCTACGCCGTGGCTGACTTCTGGGCCGCGATGTACGCCGAAGGTTACACCGGCCGCGAGGCATACCAGGGCGACTCGTTCGCCGATGGCCAGGCCGCCATGTCGATCGTCGGGCCGTGGGCCGTTTCCGTCTACAAAGACGTGAACTGGGGCTCGGTGCCCGTTCCGACCGAGAACGGCACGGCGCCGGAAGACACCTACACCTTCAGCGACGCGAAGAACATCGGCCTGTACACCGCGTGCGAGAACCAGGCGACGGCGTGGGACGTGCTCAAGTTCTCCACGAGCGAAGAGCAGGATGGCAAGCTTCTCGAGCTGACCGGACAGATGCCCATCCGTTCGGATCTCGCCGCAACGTATCCCGATTACTTTGCAGCGAACCCCGCCTACGAAGTCTTCGGCGACCAGGCGTCGCGCACGATCGAGGTGCCCCCGGGCCCGAACACCGTGCAGATGCTGCAGGCGTTCCGTGACGCATGGTCGAACGCCGTGATCTTCGGCAAGGGCGACGTGCATGACGCTCTCGACACGGTTGCGGCCGAGATCACCGACATCGCGGCGAAGCCGTAGGCCCGTCATGAAGGCGACCATCTCCGCGCCGGTGACCACACGGTCGCCGGCGGCGGGGCCGGGGCCGGAGGCGAAGCGCGGCGAAAGCCGTGCCACCCGCCGTCGCATCCTCGGTCGGAATCCCATCGGCGCGCTGTTCAGCGCTCCGTACCTCGCGTTCGTCGTTCTGATCTTCGCCTATCCGCTCGGATACTCGTTCTGGATCTCGTTCCACGACTTCTTCTTCGCAGCCCCCGGTGCGCAGGTCGATCGCCCGTTCGTCGGCCTCGACAATTTCGTGACGGCAATGACCGACCCCTCGGTCATCCGCTCGTTCGGAAACGTCGGCATCTTTCTGCTCATCAACGTTCCGCTGACGGTCGTGCTCTCGCTCGTGCTCGCAACAGCGCTCAATAAGGTCGTGCACCTCCGCACGTTCTTGCGTGTCGCGTTCTACGTGCCCTATGTCACCGCGAGCGTCGCGGTGGTGGCGGTGTGGATCTTCCTGTTCAACGGCTCGGGCTTGGTGAATCAGTTGCTCGGCAGCCTCGCTCCAAGCCCCAGCTGGCTCATCAGCGAAACCTGGGCGATGCCGACGATCGCGCTGTTCGTCACCTGGAAGCAACTCGGGTTCTACATCCTGCTCTACCTGGCCGCTCTGCAAGGCGTTCCGAAGGAGCTCTATGAGTCGGCGGCCACCGATGGAGCGGGCGAAGTGCGCAAGTTTTTCTCCGTCACCGTGCCGGGCGTGCGTCCAGCGACGGTGCTCGTGCTGCTTGTCTCCACCGTGACCGGCGCGAACCTCTTCACCGAGCCGTACCTGCTGACCGGCGGCGGCGGACCGAACGGAGCGTCGGCATCGCCGGTGCTCATCATGTACCAGCGCGGCCTGCAACAGGGCCAGCCGGATGTCGCAGCCGCGATTGGCGTCGTGCTTGTGTTCGTTGTGCTCATCATCGCGTTGCTGCAAAACCGATTCGCGGGAGGTAAAGACTGATGTCGCGGTTCCAGAACATCCTGCGGGGAGTCGTGCTGGGGGTCGGCGCGCTCGTTTTCCTATTCCCGTTTTATTACATGATCATCGGATCGCTCCAGACCGAGCCCGACCCGACGGTTGCGGGCGCGTTCCCGAATCCCGCAAACCTCACGGTCGAGAACTACACGGCGATCAACGAACGCATCAACTTGTTCCAGGGGCTCCTCAACTCCGGCGTTTTCACCGGGGGAGTGCTGCTCGGAACGATGGTGTTCGGCGTGCTCGCGGGCTACGCGCTCGCGCAATTGGAGTGGCGAGGTCGCGGATTCACCTTCGGTCTCGCGTTGCTCGTGCAGGTCGTGCCGTTCCAGCTGCTCATCATTCCGCTGTATGTGCTCATCGCCCGCGATTACGGGCTGTCTGACAACTTTCTCGGGATGATCCTGCCGTTCTTCATCAATTCCACCGCGGTGATCATCTTCCGGCAGTACTTCAAACAACTGCCGAAAGACATCTTCGACGCGGCACGCATCGACGGCGCCAGCGAACTCCAAGTGCTTCGACGCGTGGCGTTGCCGCTCGTGCGCCCCGCGCTCGTCACGGTGGTATTGCTCACCTTCATCGGGCCGTGGAACGAGTTTCTCGGGCCTTTCCTCGTCACCAAGGAGGCGGCGCTGCAGCCGCTCGCAGTCTCCCTGGCGAACTACATCTCGAACGTGGCCGCATCCGCAGCCAACCCGTTCGGGGCGATGCTCGCGGGAGCCGCCGTGCTCGCCGCACCCGTTGTCGTGCTGTTCATCGTTTTCCAGCGGCACTTCATTTCCACCGATATCGGTTCAGGAGTAAAAGGTTGACCACCATTCAGAAGACCCAGTTTCCCTACTCACTCACCCGCGCTGGCGTCATCATGTCGCCCGAACCGGGCAACGACCTCGAAGCCGAGGGAGTGCTCAACCCGGCCACCGGACACGCGCCGGATGGCACCCTCTACTTGCTTCCGCGGCTGGTTGCAGCTGGAAACGTGAGCCGCGTCGGTCTCGCCCGCGTGATCATCGAGGATGGTGTGCCGACCGGCGTAGAGCGCGACGGCGTCGTGCTTGCGCCAGACCGCGGATGGGAGCGGGGAGCCGCGAACGCGGGCGTGGAAGACCCGCGCGTCACCTTCATCCCGCGCCTCGACCTGCACGTCATGACCTATGTGGCCTTTGGCCCGCTCGGCCCGCGCACGGCCGTTGCGACATCGAAAGACCTGCGCACCTGGACGAGGCTTGGCCCGGCCCTGTTCGCCTACGACGACGACCTCGACATGGACCTCAACCTCTTCCACAACAAGGACACCGTATTCTTCCCCGAGCCGGTCACCGCACCCGGTGGTGTCGAGAGCTTCGCGGTGCTACATCGCCCGATGTGGGATCTCGGCGAGGTGAAGCCGGGACAAGGCGTCCGCGTGCCCGCCGGCGTCGACGACGTGCGCCAGAGCATCTGGATCAGCTACGTGCCGGTTGCAGACGCGCTCGCCGACATCACCGCCCTCGTATTGTGGCGCGGTCACCGGTTCTTGGCCGGCCCCGAGTTCGACTTCGAAGAGCTGAAAATCGGAGGCGGGCCCGCGCCGCTCCGGGTCGACGAGGGCTGGTTGCTCATCTACCACGGTGTCACCGGCGTGATCGACAACGCGTTCGACCAGCAGCAGAAGGTGAATTACGCCGCGGGGGCGATGATCCTCGACGCTACCGATCCAACGATCGTGCTCGACCGCACAGCCCGGCCGCTGCTCGCTCCGGAGACCGAAGACGAGCGCAGCGGCATAGTGCCGAACGTCGTCTTCCCGACCGCGATCGAGCAGATTGACGGACAGCAATGGGTGTTCTACGGCATGGCGGACTCGAAAATCGGGGTAGCCCGGCTCGACCACGTGTCGGCGACCTCGAGCGAGGTGTCCGCATGATCCGCGCAGAGCACCAGGCCCTGCAATCGCGACGCGTCGTGCGCTGGGGTAGTGCCATCGGCACCGCCGCGCTCATCGGCAGCCTCGCGGTCACCAGCGCCCCCGCGTGGGCAGAGCCCACCGTGTCGGCATCCGCTGGTGCGGCGGCGGCGACCACGGCATCCGCGCCCCTCACCAACCTCGCGCACCTCGACGTTTTGCTCGACACTGCCGCTCCCGGCGAGATCGAGGGGCACACCACCTGGCAGCTCGCCGAGAAGCCTGAGCTGACGATGCCGTGGACATACGCGGATGCGCGCGACGGCGGCACGTTCGAGCGCGTCGGCGGCGGGCCGTTCGATCCGGCTACGGGGCACTGGGGCCAGGGCGCCTACAACGCCGACGACATTACCCGCGCCGCCGTGGTCTATCTTCGCGACTGGAAGCAGACCAACTCTGCTGACAGCCGCGACAAGGCCTTCGAACTTCTGCGTTCGGTGGCCTACTTCCAGACGACGACCGGGCCGAACGCCGGCAACGTCGTGCTGTGGATGCAGCCTGACGGTCAGTTCAATCGGAGCCCGGAACCGATTGAGCTGCCGAACCCGTCAGACAGCGGCGCGAGCTACTGGCTAGCCCGCACGTTGTGGGCTCTCGGGGAGGGCTACGCGGCGTTCGCGGGGGAAGATCCCGCGTTCGCCGCGTTCCTCCAGGAGCGCATTCGACTCGGAGTAGACGCACTCAATCGACAGGTGCTGCATCCCGTGGGCGAGCCCGGCTACGGCGACTTCGCGATGGCAGACGGTGTGAAGGTGCCCGCGTGGCTCATCGTCGACGGTGCCGACGCATCCGCCGAAGCTGTCCTCGGCCTCGCGGCCTATGCTCAGGCGGCTCCCGATGACGCCGCCGCGCGCACGGCGCTCGCCGAACTGTCGGAGGGCATCGCCCTGATGGGCATGGGCGACACTCGTTCGTGGCCGTACGGCGCGATACTGCCGTGGGCCCAATCGCGATCGCTGTGGCACGCGTGGGCGTCGCAGATGCCGGCAGCGCTCGCGGTGGCATCGACGACTTTGGGCGACGCATCGCTGCTTGAGCCCGCGATCACCGACTCGGTCGGATTCACGACCACGCTCATGACTGCTGGCGGACCGGACAACGGCTGGTTGCCCACCCCCTCCGATCGCGTTCAGATCGCCTACGGCGTGGATTCGCGGCTGCAGTCGCTGCTCGCGGTCGGTCAAGCCGCCGATTCCGACGGTGTGCGCGAGCTATCCGGTCTCGTTGGCGCGTGGTACTTCGGCGCGAACCGCTCCGGCGCCCCGGTCTACGATCCGGCAACCGGTGTGACCTACGACGGAGTACAACCGGATGGCACGGTCAACCGCAACAGTGGTGCCGAGAGCACGATCCACGGCCAGTTGTCGATGATCGCGCTCGATGCGAACCCGGATGTCGCGGCGCGCGCGCAGCACGTCGCCACCGTCACCGAGCGGTCGGGTCTCACCATCGTCGAGGCCGAGTCGGCCACAACGACAGGCAGCGTGATCACCCCGGACCCCGCGTGGACGGGCGAGTCGCTGTTCAGCGGCGATTATGTCTCGCTCGCGAAGGGCCAGCGGGCGGCCTTCACGATTCCCGCGGCCGACCAGGCGCGATTGCTCGAGCCGGTGGTGTTCTCCGGAAGTGATTCGTCGACCGGGGCCGCCTCTAAGTGGCGAAGCGGAAAGCACTCACTCGGTTCGCTCAAGCACGAGGTCGGCGCCCAAGGCATCACCGCCGTTCCCGGGGCGCTGCTGCCGCAGCCGCTTCGTCGCGATCTCGCCGCGGGTGAGTCCGAGGTCGAGGTGCGCGGCGTGCGCGGTGAGGTGAAACTCGACGCTCTCATCGTGCGTCCGGTTGTGTCGCGGTTGACTTTCACGGGCACCGGAGGGTCAACCGAGCTCGTGCACTCGGCGTCGTTGTCGAGAACGGCGACCGCGGTCGGAAACGCCGGTGAAACCGCCACGCTGCGAAGCTTCGATTCGGCCGGCCGCCTGATGGAGGAGCGCACCATCGTCGGTGTCGCATCCGTGACCCTTGAGGCCGGAGGTTTTGCCCTCGTCACGCGGTGACATTCGGGGGCCTAAAACCCACATTCGAAAGAGGGCATAGAAGAAGCGGGGGGGGGGGTTGGCCCCCCCCCGCGGATGTGTGGGGGTGGTTTGAGGGGGGGGGAGAAGATAAGGGGGGCGGAGTGTTTTTTTGCGGGGCCCGGTGCGGGAGCGGCGGTAGCGGTGGGGGGGGGGGTTGT
>JANOYC010000109.1:0-17875 GCA_031428675.1 Microbacteriaceae bacterium
GCGGCCGTGCCGTCTGTGGTATTCGGCCTGTGGGGCATCAAGATTCTCGCCCCGGCGGTGGTTCCCTTCTACTCCTGGCTGGTCGACAACTTCGGTTGGATTCCCCTGTTCGCCCCGCCCGTGTCCGGCACCGGTCGCACAATCCTCACCGTCGCGATCGTGCTCGCCGTCATGATCATTCCGATCATCACCGCCATCTGCCGCGAGGTCTTCCTGCAGACTCCCGTGCTGCACGAGGAGGCCGCGCTCGCGCTCGGCGCCACGCGGTGGGAAATGATTCAGGTCGCGGTGCTGCCGTTCGGGCGACCAGGAGTGATCTCCGCGGCGATGCTCGGACTCGGTCGCGCCCTCGGCGAGACCATGGTGGTCGCCATGGTGCTTTCGCCAGCCGTCGTCATTTCGTTCGTGCTCACCGGATCGGCCAACCCGTCGACAATCGCCGGAAACATCGCTTTGAACTTCCCCGAAGCTCACGGCGTCGGCGTCAACGCCCTGATCGCCACCGGGCTCATCCTCTTCATCATCACGCTGATCATCAACTCCATCGCCCGGTTCGTCATCAACCGGCGCAAGGCGTTCTCGGGAGCCAACTAGTGACCACGACGACGCCCGAGGCAACAATGACCAACGCGTTCACGGCTGGCCGGCTGCCCCGCTGGGCTCCGTGGGCAATCCTTGCCGGCAGTTGGGCGGTGTTCCTCGGCGTCTTCGGAATCATCCAGGCGGCCGCGGGCGGCGATTTCAGCATTGCCGGCGCGCTGTTCTTCGGCACGATCCTGTTCGACGTCGTGCTCTTCGTGGTTTCGCGCCTCGTCGAGGGCGAACGCCAAGCGCGCAATCGTCTGGTCACCTCGCTCGTGTCGACCGCATTCATCATCGCGTTGCTTCCGCTTGTCTCACTCTTGTTCACGGTCGTGACTGAAGGCCTGCCGCGCTTCGACATCGCCTTCTTCTCCCAGTCGATGCGCAACGTCGTCGGTGAAGGAGGCGGTGGCCTGCACGCGATCATGGGCACGCTCATCATCACCGGCACTGCGACTCTCATCTCAGTGCCGGTCGGTCTCCTCACGGCGATCTACCTCGTCGAGTACGGTCGCGGAGCGCTCGCCCGGTCGATCACGTTCTTCGTCGACGTGATGACCGGCATCCCCTCGATCGTTGCGGGCCTGTTTGCGTTCGCGTTTTTTGCGCTCGTGATCGGCGACCCCGGCATCCGGTTCGGATTCGGTGGCGCGGTTGCCCTGTCGTTGCTGATGATCCCGGTCGTGGTGCGGTCGTCGGAGGAAATGCTCAAGCTCGTGCCGAACGAGCTACGCGAAGCGTCGTACGCACTCGGTGTGCCGAAGTGGCTCACGATTCTGAAGATCGTCATTCCGACGTCGCTCGCGGGAATCACCACCGGCGTCACGCTCGCAATAGCGCGCGTCATCGGCGAAACAGCACCGCTGCTCATCATCGCCGGCTTTACAGCGAGTATGAATTATGACCTCTTCAGCGACCGGATGATGTCGATCCCGGTGTTCGTCTACACCCAGTACGCGAACCCGGGCACCGATGTCGACGCCTACCTGCAGCGCGCCTGGGCGGGAGCGCTCACGCTCATCCTCATCGTGATGGCGCTCAACCTGATCGCCCGCCTCGTCTCTCGCATCTTCTCTCCCAAGCTCGGCCGCTGAGCCGGAACGCACCGAAGGAATCCTGTGTCAAAACGCATCGAAGTCAACGACCTGAGCGTCTACTACGGCAAATTCAAAGCCGTAGAAGACGTGACGCTCACGATCGAACCGCGCACGGTCACCGCCTTCATCGGGCCAAGCGGATGCGGCAAGTCCACCTTCTTGCGCACCCTGAACCGCATGCACGAAGTGATCCCCGGCGCCCGAGTCGAGGGTGAAGTGCTCATCGACGGCAACAATCTGTATGGACCGGGCGTCGACCCCGTGCTCGTGCGCCGCCAGGTGGGCATGGTTTTTCAACGCCCCAACCCGTTCCCGACCATGTCGATTCGCGATAACGTGCTCGCCGGCGTCAAGCTCAACAACCGCCGGATGAGCAAGTCCGACGGCGATGATCTCGTCGAGCGCTCCCTCAAGGGCGCGAACCTCTGGAATGAGGTCAAGGATCGCCTCGCTCTTCCGGGCTCTGGTCTCTCCGGCGGGCAACAGCAGCGCTTGTGCATCGCGCGTGCGATCGCGGTCTCGCCCGAGGTCATTCTCATGGACGAACCCTGCTCGGCACTCGACCCGATCTCGACGCTCGCCATCGAAGACCTCATCGAAGAGCTCAAGCAGGATTACACCATCGTGATCGTGACGCACAACATGCAGCAAGCGAGCCGGGTGTCGGACCGCACCGCATTCTTCAACATCGCGGGCACCGGCAAGCCGGGCAAGCTCATCGAATACGACGACACCACCACGATGTTCTCGCGCCCGAGCGTGCAGGCCACTGAAGACTACGTTTCCGGCAAGTTCGGATAGCCCGTCCGGGGATTAGGCTCCGCATGTGACGACGATCGATCTCAATTGCGATCTGGGCGAAACCGTCAATGGTTCGCCGGTCGCTGACGACAGCGCCCTGTTGCACCTCGTCACGAGCGCGAACGTCGCGTGCGGCCTGCACGCCGGTGACGACGAGACGATGCGAGCCGTCTGCCGCGAAGCCGCCGCGCTCGGCGTGACGATCGGCGCGCATCCGTCGTATCGCGATCGGGAAGGCTTCGGGCGTCGAGCGATGGCTGTCGCCCCGCACGTGCTCGACGCCGATGTGCGTGAGCAACTCGACGCGCTCAATCGCAACGCCAGCGACGTCGGGGCGGTCGTGCGGTATATCAAGCCTCATGGCGCGCTCTACAACCGCATCGCCGTGGATCACGAGCAGGCGCGCGTTGTGGCGGCTTCCGCCTCTCGTGCGGGGCTCCCTCTCCTCGGCCCAGCCGAATCCGCAATCGACGCCGCTGCTGCTGCGTATCGCGTCGAGTTCTTCGCTGAGGCGTTCGCCGATCGCGCGTACCTCGCCGACGGGCGGCTCGCGCCGCGATCGCTCGCCGGGTCGGTGCTCACGAATGCCGACGAGGTCGCAGCGCGGGTAATCCGTCTCGTGGAGGACGGAACGATCGAGGCGATTGACGGAAGCGTCCTGAGCATGGCGCCGCAATCTATTTGCGTGCATAGCGACACTCCCGGCGCCCTCGCGCTCGCCGCCGCGCTTAGATCCCGACTTTCGAGCGCCGGCATCGCCGTGGCCGCGTTCGCGTGAGGCTCCTCGGCTACGGTGATCGCGGCATCCTCGCGGAATTCGACACCCTGCAGGAGACGATGGCCGGCTATGCGGCGATGCGCACCTCAGAGCCGGCTGGCGTTGTTGAACTTGTGCCCGCCGCCCGCACGGTGCTCGTTGTGATCGACCCCCGGAAATTATCGTTGACCGCGACACGGCACTGGCTGTCAACGCTTGCCATCGACCCGAACGACACCGTGGCGGAGCAACCGAGCGGCACCGTGGTCATCCCCGTTCGCTACGACGGCGTGGACCTCGATCAGGCCGCAGCGATCGCCGGGCTGAGTACAGAGGCTCTCGTCGAGCTGCACACTGCCACGACGTGGCGGTGTGCGTTCATCGGATTTGCGCCAGGCTTCGCGTATCTGTCGGGTGACGGCGTCGATCTAGCCATGCCCCGACGAAAGACTTCGCGACCCACCGTGCGTCGCGGTTCGGTCGCGCTCGCGGGCGAATTCACCGGCATCTATCCCCGGGATTCCGCTGGCGGCTGGCAGATCATCGGCACGACTGACGCAGAGCTCTGGTCCCTCGACCGCGATCCGCCAGCCCTCATCGAGCCGGGATCCGCGGTGCGCTTCGAGCGTGCGCCCGTGGGCGCTGGAGGCGAGGTACGCGGATGACCGCGCTCACCGTGATCACCAGCGGACCGTTGTCGGCGATCGAGGATCGTGGACGGCACCGCCTTGTTCACGTCGGCGTCGGCCAGGCCGGGGCGATGGACCGAGCCGCTCACGACCTTGCGAACCGACTTGTCGGCAATGCGCCAGACGACGCAACGGTGGAGATCGTCTTCGGCGGGGCAGAGTTTGAACTCGACACCGATGGGTGGGTTGCGGTAACCGCGGCGTGGGGACCGATCACCGTTGCCGGCTCCGCTGTCGAGGTCAACCGGGCGACGCTCGTGCGCGCTGGCCAGCGACTGGTTATCGGGTTCGCGACGCACGGCATCCGATACTATTTCGCGGTGCGTGGCGGCCTCGCCGTCGCGCCCGTGCTGGGGTCGAGGTCGTGGGATTCACTCGCGCGGCTTGGCACTCCGCCGCTAGTTGCGGGCGATGTCGTGCCGATCGGCCCGGTGCCGGTCACACCGGTGCCGACGCACGATTTCGCTCCGCTCAGCCCTCCGCCCACACGCATCGAGATCGACGTGCGACCTGGACCTCGCCTCGACTGGTTCGACGACGGAGCATGGGATGCGCTCGTCGACACGGAGTGGGTCATGTCTCCGCGCTCGGATCGCTCGGGCATTCGCCTGGACGCACGGCGCTCAGGCGGCGCCAGCGTTCTGCACCGCACAGAATCTGGCGAATTACCGAGCGAAGGGATGCTGCGAGGCGCGATCCAAGTGTCACCGGACGGTTCGCCAACCGTGCTCGCGGCCGACCATCCGCTGACCGGAGGATACCCGGTGATCGCCGTGGTGACCGATGCGACCGTTGACCGACTAGCCCAGTTGCGGCCAGGTCAGTCGGTGCGGATGATCCCTGTGAGCGGCCACGCCTGATCGAGCATCCGCCTCGGCACATCTCGGTTCGAGCGTTTAGGCGCTGGTGATCGCGGTGATCGGCGCCGTGGTGGGTTCGTCAGAGCCGCCTCGAGGTTCAATGGTCACCCCGACGGTGTCGCCAGCCGCCATTGCGCCGTCGAGCACGCGCCAGGTGGTGCCGTCATCGCTGACGTCAAACGTACCTGCCGGAATGATTCCGTCGGCGCGAATATACCAAAGCTGGTATGTCTTGCCCGCCGGTAGTTCGTCGAGTCCGTCAACGATGAGCGCCGAAAGCCCGAGTTCACCGGACCAGACCAGGGTCGCACGTCCGCCGGACTCAACCTGCTCCGTCGCGCGTTGCACGTCGGATGCCGCATTGATGAGCGCAAGCTTGTCGGCTTGTGCCTGCTGGTAGCTCGCATTACCGACGACGTTGGCGACGACGCCCCCGCCGATCACGAGAGCAACAGCCGCAGCAGCGGCGGCGAGCATGGTCATCGGGCGAGTGAACCAGCGGTCATGGGCAGCTTTAGCCGCGCGACCGCTCGAGCGGGGTTCGTCGAACTCGCCGCCGAAGTCAGCCTCCTCGGGCAGAGTCGCGGTTCGCGGCAACGAGGTCACTGGTGCGACCGGAGTCGGCGTCGCTGCCAGCTCGCTCGTCGTCGTGTCCGCATCCGATTTCTCACTGGTCAGCGGCGGAAGTTGCGGTATCGATGACAGCATGCCCATGATGTTGGCCTTGAGGTTGGCCGAAGGCACCACGGGCTCGACCGCGAGACCGAGCAGCGCAGCTGTCTCCGTCATGGCAGTCACCTCGTTTCTGGTTTCCTCGGACTCACCCAGTTGAGCCTCGAATGCAGCAAGTTCCTCTGCCGGCAGCGCATTGAGCACATAGGCAGCCGACGCATGGGCGGCGTCGAACGCTTCCATCTCCGTGTCGCGCGTCATGATGCCACCCCGAGTTCATCTCGAAGTCGCATCATTCCGTCACGGAGTCGTGTCTTGATCGTGCCGATGGGCACGCTCAGCATTTCCGCCACTTCGCTGTGGCTGTATCCGCCGTAGTAGGCAAGGGTGACGGCCTGGCGTTGCAACTCAGTCAGTCGCGCCATGGCCTTCTCCACCCTTTCGTGCTCTATTCGAACTTCTACGGATTCGGATACGGAGTCATATGCCGGGTTGTAATCCCGGATTCCGATCTTGGTATCGCGGTCACGCCCTGCTTGCGAGGCGCGAACCCTGTCGATCGCTCGACGATGGGCCATGGTCAGAATCCAACTCATCGCCCCTCCCTTGTTCGGATCAAACCGCGTTACGGTTTGCCAGATCTCTAGGAAAACTTCCTGTGCAACTTCTTCGGACTGCGCAGGATCCTTGAGAACACGACGGATGAGACCGAGCACGCGAGGGGCGATCTGGTCGTACAGCTCCGAAAAAGCGAGCTGGTCGCCCGTCGCTATCCGGGCGAGGAGCGCCTCTGTTCCTGCGATCGCCTGTGGTTCTGTGGCGTTGACGGCGTCGCTGGAGTGGGGCACGAGCTTAAGCATGTCAGGTTCGTTTCGCTGCCGCACGACGACGCGGTAGAGCGAGGGCGATAATCGCGCCGCCGATCAGAGCGATCGCTTGCGTGACCGCCGCGAGAACCTTGTCGGTGTACCACGACGGTTCGAAGATGACGGGCAAGCCGATAGCGCTCAGGTCGAGCGGAACCGCAACGGTGATCAGGATGAGGGCGAGTCCTCCTCCTGCCACGAGAGCGGCAATTGCACCGGTCCACCACCGCGCCAGAACGAGCACGAGGATCGCGACCAGGACGTTTACCACCGCCTGAATGCGGAACAAGTCACCCTGGCTGACGAGAGTTCCGGTGATCGCATCGAACGGTTCAGCGAGCCGGAAGTGCACCCACGCGTTGATGAGAAGAGCGATCGCCGTCCAGATCCGGGCGGCGATGAGGAATATCTTCATGGTGTCCTCCTCGACGATGGGTGTGCGTTCCGTTGTAGTGCTCGCCCCCATTCGAGGCAAGAGTGTGCCGGTGGGAAGCGGGTCACGCTTCCCACCGGCGGTGGATCATCCGAATCGGATCATCCGGTGCATCCAGTGGTTACTGGTTGTGGTTACTGGATGCCCTTGTTGGTTGCAATGCCACCGGCGAGCGCCTGAGCGGTCATCGGCATGTGACCAGCGGCTTCCTTGAGGAGACCGTAGTAGGCCGGGTCGCCAGCGATGTCAGCGTCGATCGCTGCGAGCAACGAGACGGCGTGCATCTCGAGCTCACCCTGGACTGCCTCGGCGGGCAGCTCGGGAACGACGGAGTTGATCAACTGGCCGAACGAAACGGCGTAGCCGTTGAGGTCGGACACGGCCTGGTCGACGCCAGCCTGGTCACCGGTCGCCTTGGCAACGGTGTAGTTGACGAAGAACGGGATGTGCGAGCGCCATGAGTCGAGGAACGGCTGCTCGGCCTCCGGGTACGCGGAACCGACGAGCTTCGACACCTCGACGGAGTTCTCGTCGAGCGCGGCGACAGCAGCGCCGACCTTCTCGGTGGTGAGGTTTCCGCCATCCTGTAGCGCCTGGTGAATCGCGGCACCCGCGAGGTAGACGTGGTCAGCGAGCAACGCGGTGAGCGCGGCGCGCAGGCCCGCTCCGTCGCTGTTGACGGTGTCCACAACTTCGGCCGCCGGAGCGGATGCTTCGGTGGTCGGCTCGGTCTCGGTGGCTGCTGCGGAGCATCCGGTGAGGGCGAGGGCCGCGGCGAGGCCGAGACCGGCGAAGGCTGTTACTTTACGCATTGTCATTCTCCTTGTTAGTGATTACGGTGCATTTCCCAGATGCGAGGTTCAGTCGTGGGTACTGCGGTCGCTTACGGTTCGACGATGACCATTGCGTTCATCGTGAGGTGTGGCGTGCAGTAGTAGGGGTACTCCCCTGGCTCATCGAAGGTGAACGAGAAGGTGTCGCCTTCTTGTCCCTTCGGCGAGAGATCGTGGTCGAACGTGCCGTCAGGGTTGGCAAACCCGCGAAGTCCGCTGGACTCGTTGACGTCGCCCCATTCGCCGGAGGTGACGGTGTGGCCGATGGCTTCACCGTTTTTCCAGGTAACCGTCGTTCCGGCCTTGACCGTGAGGGTCTCCGGCATGAACTTCAGGCTGAGTGTGACGACGGTGTTCTCATCCGCGGTGACCTCGCCCGATTCTGCCGGCTGGCCCGAGCTGCCCTCAGAAGGCTGCATCTGGGATGGCTGAGAACCTGCGCATCCCGAGAGCGCTAAGACCAGAGCCGGCAGAACGAGCGCACCCGCGAGGGTGGTCTTAGTTGTCCAGTGCTGTGTGCGTGACATGCAACCAGTTCGGCACCCTGCCGAATCCGGTTTGCACTTTCTTTCGACGCACAGCAAAACCCCAGACTCCCCTCCGCCGAGTGAGCAGTTTCTGCTCTTATCCGGGCGGAATAGGAGCAGAAAGTGCTCACTCGGCGGATTGGGGGGCCGGACCGCAGAACGCCTCTCGGCGCGAGGCCGCTCGGAGCGGCTAATAGTGGAGCCCGGGGTTACTGCGGTCCGGCCCGATCAGTTTAACAAACTCTCCGACCGAGAGACCCGGTCGAGGCGCTTGAGCGCCCGCCGCGAGCTATTCCAGGCTCCCCGATCGGTGCATTCTGGCGCACGATGCGAATTCGTTCGCCGTCTGCGAAAGCCGCAACGCGCGGCGCGTCAACTCGGTGGCCCGCTCCGGATGGGCGCTCTCCTGATCGTCCGCAATGCTCGTCGCCCCCGCCGCCGCAACTCGGCAGAAGGCGGCGGCGCGATCGAGCGCGACCGCGAAGTCGCCCGTGAACAGCCCACGGAGGATCTGATCTGCGAGAGTGGTGATCTCCTCAGGTCCGGTGGGCACGACGGCACCGGCAACCATGGAGTCGATCGTTGTCAGCACATCGACGCCGCGCTGGTAGAGGTGACTCGTGTGCTCGGCATCCTGACGAATGAACGCGCGCAACAGGTAAATGCGCCAGAGCGCCCCCGGGAGGCTTTTCGCACTCGACCTCGCCCACAGTTCGGCGACCGCGTCGATGCCGTGCTCATCGGTGTAGGCGACCAAGCGGTCGAGCACCTCGGGATCGGTGATCTCCCGAGCGCGACTCAGGAGCACGTTTGCGGTGTCATGCGCAACCTTCATGACCTGCGCCGGGTCAGCGCCGCCCTCATACTCGTCGAACTTGTCGCCCGAGTATTGGGTGGGCTTGTGAAACTCGTCGGTCACCCCACCACGCTAGCCGCAGCGGTGGCACAGTGAAGCGGGATGCGCCAATTCAGCCGTGCGATGTGATCCAGACCCAGCCGGCAGGGGGTTGAATTTGTGCGCGGAGACCGCGTCAGCGCGAAAATCACCTCGCCGCTCGCGGTACGCTTATCTCCACGGGCCTGTAGCTCAGCTGGCAGAGCATCGGACTTTTAATCCGCGGGTCGTGGGTTCGAGCCCCACCGGGCCCACCCTTTTCGTCCCTTTGTCTATGGGGCTTTTCGGACCATCTCGGTCATCGTGGAATCGTCTAGCCCGCGATCCCGCGGCCGCGGCGTATGTCCCGTTCGATGAGCTTGCCGCGGTTGACACGTCGTACACGTGGTACACGTGGTACACGTGGTACACGTGGTACTTGTTGTACAGGTCGATCTAGGCGATGCTTCATTTATGGCTAAGTACTCTGCGTCCCAAGCACGCGCCAACATCAAGGACATCCTCGATGCATCACAGAGCGGCCGAGCCGTGAGCGTCGAACGAGGTTCCCGCACCTTCGCTGTTGTCGACGGCGAGCGCCTTCGCAAGCACTTCGCGTCCACCGTCTCCGCCAAGCCGGAAGCGGTCATGGACGACGGCGCTTGGGTCATGACCATTCCAGGCCTTCCGATTGCAGTCGAGGCCACGCTCTACGAGGACGCCATTACCGAGCTCGTCGACGCACTTCGGGAATATGCCGAGGACTGGCATGGCCGGCTCGGTCAGGCCCCGAACCACAGTGGGAACTGGGGTCTCGTTCAACTTGTCGAGCTGTCGACCGAAGAGCAGCTGAAGCAGTGGCTCACCGGGAACATTGAGTAAGCACCCGGCTCCCGACCGCGAGCGCCACGCCGACTTCTGCGTCCTCGAGGGCTGGGAGATCGTCCACGGCTCTACCGGGAAGCCCATGCAACACCACCGCACCTACGAACTCGTCATTCCTTCCGGCGAGATCCTGCGTACCCGCATTTCGAAGCCGATCGACCGAACGACTTACTCGGCCTCGATGTGGTCGGCGATCCTTCGCGATCAGCTCAAAGTCACAAACGATGAGTTCTGGGACTGCGTGCAGAATGAGGTGCTCCCGGATCGCGGCGGTGTCACCTTCACGCCAAACCCGAAGGCACTGCCGCTCCATCTCCTGAATGAACTTATCGAGCGAGTCGGGATGGCGCCTGAAGACGCGATCGCGCTCACGCTGAAAGAAGCGCTTCAGCGCATGAACGAGTACTGGTCCGAAGTCGCTGACACTGATGCGCGGCGAGTTCGCCAGAAGGTGGCCATCGACGAACGCGCGCAGATCCCGGTAACCCCCGATGCAGATCGGCCCGACTAGATCCCACCGATTGCATCGGCCGTTCGTTAATGTAAGTATCTGCGCATGGATGCAGTTAAGCAGCAAGATCGTCAGGAGGCCTCCTCGCTCGAGGTCGAGCACGCCGCGGAAATCTTCGCGATGCTCGCCGACACGACGCGCATCCGACTGATCATCGCTCTGGCTGACAGCGGCGAGCTGTCGGTAAGCCACCTCGCCGACATCGTCGACAAGAGCCCCGCCGCAGTCTCGCAACATCTCGCGAAATTACGGCTTGCGCGGATCGTCACGAATAGACGTCACGGCACGACGATTTTCTACGCGCTTGCGGATGAGCACGCGATCGACCTGGTGCGCACCGCAGTGCTCCAGGCCGAGCATTCCTTCGACGCACACCCGAGGCACCACCGGAACGGAAGCAGCAACTGATGGCCAGGCCAGTCGAAGAGGATCACGCCCAGAACCACGCCCAGGGTCATGCCCTGGATCACGACTACGACCACGACCACGGTCCGGGCGAACACAGCCACGAACATCCGACCGGCATCAAGGGCTTCTTCTACGGACTGTTCGTGCCCCACAGCCACGATGCCGCCGACTCGATCGACGACGCGTTGGAGTCGAATGCCCGCGGCATCCGGGCGCTGAAGATCAGCCTCGTCATTCTCCTTGCGACGACACTCCTCCAGCTTGTCGTTGTGATCGTGAGCGGATCGGTCGCGCTGCTCGCCGACACGATCCACAACTTTTCCGATGCCCTTACCGCGGTGCCACTCTGGATCGCGTTCGTCCTCGGACGCCGAGCTGCCACACGCCGCTACACCTTCGGCTTCGGCCGCGCCGAAGACCTCGCAGGCCTTTTTATCGTCCTCGTCATTGTGACCTCCGCGATCGTTGCTGCCTGGGCGTCGATCGATCGACTGGTTCACCCCCAGCCGATCACCAACCCATGGTGGGTTCTGGCCGCCGGCCTGATCGGCTTCGCCGGAAACGAGATCGTTGCCGTCTACCGCATACGTGTCGGCAATCAGATCGGTTCTGCCGCGCTGGTCGCGGATGGGGTTCACGCCCGCACGGACGGTTTCACCTCGCTGGCGGTCGTCGTCGGAGCGATAGGCGTCATTCTCGGCTTTCCGCTCGCCGACCCGATCGTCGGACTCATCATCTCGGTTGCGATCTTCATCCTTCTGGTCGGCACAGTGCGCACCGTCGGGCGACGGCTGATGGACGGGATTGAGCCCGACCTCGTCGACAAGGCCGAGGCTGCATTGGCCTCCACATCGGGCGTTCTCACGGTCACCGATCTGCGCCTGCGATGGGTCGGTCATCGACTCCAGGGAGCCGCTCGACTCGGTGTGACGGACGGCCAGCTGTCGGTCGTGCAGGAGATCGCTCACGAAGCCAAACGCAACGTTGTGCGCGCTCTTCCCAGTGTCGAACGCTTCGACCTGCGGCTGAAAACTGGCGAGCCCGACCGCTGAACGAGCCGCTCGGCGCGCGAACGGGCCCTCATGATCATTGCCATGGTCCGGTGGGTCGACGGGAAGAGACTCCGCTACAACTGCGCCAGATCGACGGCGGTCACCCGAACCCCAGTCACGATCTCGGCACCGGGGGCAAGACGGGGCGCGACACTTTCGGGATCCGCACGTTCAGGACCCCACAGCGGCGCGTTCGCAGGTTCCACGCCCAGCGCCCACGCGCCGCGCTCAGGAAGCACCCACTGGTACAACCGCGGAAGGCTCGCGGCAGTCCAGCTGATCGCGACTCCGGATCCCTCGGGCGAGCACACCACGGCTTCGGACCACTCTGACTGTGATTCCAGTTCCAAGTGTTCGAAAACCGTCTCTTCGGAACCGTTGAGAACCGGCGGAATCACTGAAGGGTCGCGCACGGACTCGGTCACTTCGCGGGTCACCCAACGCCCAGAAGGCGCAGTGACAGTGCTACCAGGCACAAGCGTGGGCGCTCCGATGTTGACGTGGTAAAGCCACGCAATGGGTTCGTCGGTGACACCGATATTGGTGATCGTGTCGCGAATTTCGATCGTGTGGTCGCTTGTGGCTGCAACGATCACTCGCTCGACCCGGACGCGACGACCGAAAAGTAGCGCGTCCTCGATCGCACCGGTGACGCGCACCTCGATATCGTCCCCGCGGCGGCGACGAAACCAGCGCACATCAACTGCAGGAGTGAGACTGTGGGTTCCATGTAGCCCGAGCCCATCGCGCGGCTGCCCAATGTTGCCGGGTCCGCACGTGGTTACCAGTCCGCCCAGGAATCGTTGCGCCCACGTAGCTCCCGCTCCCGGATCGCCCGAGATCGGCGAACGCCAGGCTATGGGTCGCGAACGCCACCAAGCGGCACCGATGTCGAGACCGCGATCGCACAGAATGTCGAAATCCCAACCGTCGAAAAGTCGAATGCGCAGCACTCGCCGCCCTGCGTGATCCCTGAGTTCTTCGACGTCGGCGAGAGCCGCGATGTTGCCGATGAGGCCAGCGTCGATCAGCGCCCCCACCGACATAGGTTCACTCATGCTTCAGGAGGTCGACAGATGAGCGCAACGCCGGTGCCGCTTAGCTTGATCGGCCCGGCTGCCGCGGGAACGATCGCGGTAGAGCCACGCGGCAAACGGATGTTCCGCGCGTCCTTCATCGAGAGTTCGCCCTCGGCCACCACCACTATCGCGAAGCCGTGGTCGACCGTGGCGCTCCCGTCGACGACGACTCGATCGAGACGGAAATACCGGTCGGCGTCCGCCGGGAACAGTGACCCAGTCGCCGGCGCAGCACGCACGAGTTCACCTATCTCCGCTGTGCTTCGGCCGCGTAAGGCGACCGCGCCGAGCGCCGTCTCGAATCCCACGCCCAGATGCCCGTCGCGTTCGCCATCGAGCGCGAACCCGTCCCATTCGAGGAGGATCGAGAGGTCTTCCGGCTGTTGGAGTTCGAGGAGGAATACGCCCTCACCGATGGCGTGAAGCTCACCCGGCGGCACCCAAACGACGTCACCTGCGACGACGTCGATCTCGTGCAATAGCGACAGCAGGCCGGCGGTATCCTGCCGCGTGACGAGGTCGTGCAACTCGTCCTTGCTGACATCTGAGCGGAGGCCTACGTGAACCTTGCCTCCTTGGAGTATGTACCACGCCTCTGCCTTCCCGTGAGTTCGCCCGAGGTGCGCCATGGCCCATTCGTCGGAGGGGTGTGCATGCACAGGGAGCCGCTGCCCAGCATCGAGGAGCTTAACGAGCAAGCACAAGTCGTCGCCGAAGCGCGCGACGTGCTCGCGGCCCAGCCAATACTCCGGGCTTGCCGTTATCGCATCCTTCAAGAGGCGCCCATCAGGTAGCACCGTGAGCCCGAGACGGGGTTCGCCCGCGATAGTGGTGGTGGAACCGACCCAGTCTTCTGGCTCCCGTTCCGGAGCGGTCGGTTCGCCGCGGAAGGCCGCAATTCGCGCGCCCCCGCGGTAGAACCGTTCGGGTGGCCTATTGGACGAGACGAGCAGGGTCATTTTTCTCCATGGTCAGGGCTATCGGAAGATGTCCACCATGCAGCAAGGAACCCGCCGACGAACGTGTCGCCAAGCCCGATGGTTGTTGGACGGTCGGTGTGGAAGTCATACGCCGGGACGCAAGAAGTCGAGTCAGGAAGCATTTCCTCGATGGCGGCCGCGAATGCTCGTGCGCCAGAGTGGGGAGAACAACTGATCGTCTCGGCGAAGTCGAGTGCGGAGTGGCCGTCGCCCACCCGATAGCGCGTACCTGCCATCGCAACCCCGCCCGCGAGCGCCGCGCGATAGTGGTGAGCGTTCGGCCCGAAGGCGAGCGCCCAGTATCTGGTGTGAACGACAAGGGCATCGGCCGGAATGATCTGGTACGCCTCGAGAAGCGCCGTCGCCATCTCGTGCGGATCGAGCAGATCGAGACGACGCCCGAGATAGTCCTGAAGCTCTTCCTCGTTGAGGCTGTAGACATCCACTCGGCTGAGCAACTTCTCCCGCACGCGCGCGCTGAATTGTGGCTCATAGAATCCAGCATCCTCATAAAACACGAGCGCACCGTGTGGAAGTTCGTCCATCGCGACGGTCAGTTCATCTAACCGGGCATCGAGCAATGTCAGATCCTGCATGGTGTTGAACCCCGAGATCAAGAAGGCGTGGGCGCCTCGAAGGGTGCGACCCAGTTCTGGACTAAGGCGTAGCTCACGATTCGGTAGATCGTTGGCGAAAATTACTCGATTCGCGCGCGGTGCGGTTATGTCAATGCTGCCCGCCGAGACTCGGATCCCCGACGCGAATTGCACGATGAGATGAGGATCCAGAGTGTCGCGATTGGCGCTACAAATCCACGGGAGCTCCTTTGGGAGCAGCCGCCGGACGTTGTCATCGATGCTCACGAGGTGCTGAGTCGACGGCACCCCAACACTCAGCATGGCAATACCGGCACGCACGCCGGTTCCTCCGAGGGTCACTCGGGTGGAGAACCGAGCAGCGAAAGCTTCGATGATCGCGGAGGAGGCGACGAATCGTTCGCCTCCTCCGCCCTGTTCGAGGAAAGCAAGCACCGTAACGACGAGCGCGCGTTCATCAACGATCTGGATCGTCGTCGTCAGCTCAGCGGGCCGGATGTCGAATTCTCGGATGAGGCCTTCAATTACTGCCGAATCCCATTCGATCTCGAAATCGACTGTGCCGCCAAGCCCGAGAACCAGGTGAGGAATCACGCGTCGACTACTTCGCTTTCACTGTTCATCGATACCGGTTAGTACAGCGACGCCTTGCCCGAAGCGTCGAACAAGTCGATCTTCTGTGCAGCGGTCACCTTCATTGCGGCGATGGGTTCGGGCTGGATTGAATTGGGTTCACGGAGCTTCACGTCCGTGCCCAGTACTTCGCGCATGCGCTGGTGGTACGACACCTTGATGTCGCTGGAGATGTTGATCTTATTCACGCCGAGCTTCACCGACTTGCCGATTTCTTCGTCGGGGTTAGATGATCCTCCGTGCAACACGAGCGGAATACCCGTCGCAGCCTTGATTTCACGCAACAGGTCTAGCTTTAGTTCTGGACTCTTTTCTGCAGGGTAGAGACCGTGCGATGTACCAATCGCCACGGCGAGGCTGTCGACTCCCGTTTCCTGGATGAAACGGACCGCGTCAGAGGGATCGGTGTAAATGATCTCTGCGGCCCCGGACTCGCCGTAGCTGTCATTGGCACCGATCGTGCCGAGCTCACCCTCGACCGAGATTCCCACTGCGTGCGCGCTTTCTACCACTCGACGGGTGATCGCCACGTTCTCATCGAAGGGCAACATCGACGCGTCGATCATGACCGATGTGAAACCAGCCTGGATCGCCGTAAGCATCTGCTTGTAGTCGCCCCCGTGATCCCAGTGGATGACGACGGGGACGTGCGAGCGATGGGCGCGAGAGCGGATCGCCTGAATGAGATCCGTCGTAACGTGGCGCACCTCATCCGGGTGGATGGCGATAATCACAGGCGCGTTCTTTTCTTCGCTGATGTCCATGATTCCTGTGAACATCGCCCAGTCGCTGATGTTGAACGCCGGCACTGCGAAATAATTCGCATGGGCGACGTCCAAAAGTTCTTTTCCGGTGATAAGCACTGCAGGTTCTCCTTATTTGTGGGTTGGATCGTGCGGGCGGTCGCCCGTCGTCAGTTCTTCACGGATCCAGACGTGAGTCCGCCGATGAAGTAGCGCTGGAAGAAGAGGAACAGCGCGAGCACGGGTATCGACCCCAAGATGCTCATCGCCATCATTTCGTTCCACTCGTAGGAGTGCTGGCCCATGAGCAGTTGGATGCCAATGGGCACCGTGCGCATGTCATTCGTCTTCGTGAGCGTGAGCGCGAAGAGGTACTCGTTCCACGCGATCATGAACGTATAGATGCCCACGGAGACGATGCCGGGCACCGAGATCGGCACGAGAATTCGCCACAGGGCCGTCCAGGATCCAGCCCCATCGACGCGCACGGCTTCGTCCAACTCTCGCGGCAACGTGTTGAAGTATCCCGTCATCATGATGATCGCGTAAGGCAGTGTGAACACCATGTAGGTGAGAATCAAGCCCGCATAGGTGTTGTACAGCCCCAGCGACACCATGAGGCCGAAGTACGGAATAAGCAACGTGATCGGAGGCACCGCTTGGACGCTCACGATGATCATGTTGAGTGGCCTCTTGAACGGAAAATTGAAGCGGCTGAAGGCATAAGCAGCCATGATCGCGATGAGCAATGTCAGGATCGTCACGGCCCCAGAAACGACATAGCTGTTGATGAAGAACCGGAGCTTTTCCGGATCGCCGAAGATAGTGATGTATGCCTGGAACGAGAACGCGTCTGTGATCAGCCGGGGCGGAAACTCGAAAATCTCCGTGTTCGATTTGAACGAGCTGGCGAGCATCCACAGCACCGGTAACCCCGCGAAAGATGCAGCCAGCACGAGCCCGACGGCCACGCCTATGCGAGCCAGCACGAGTTGGTTCTTTTGGGTCACGATCAGTCCCTCGCTCGCTGGTGACGTACGTAGAAGAAGGCGAGCACCATGGACAGGAGCAAGACGAGCACGGCACTCGTCGACGCGAGTGCGAACTCGTACTTCGCGAACGCAAGCTTGTAGGTGTAGGTGCTGAGCATCTCGGTCGAATCGATAGGTCCACCACCCGTTGTGCCCCAGATGAGCGCGAACTGCTGCGACGTCCAGATGAAATCGAGGAGCATCATCGCGATGATGATCGGCCGCAATTGCGGTAGCGTCACGTTCCAAAATCGTTGGAGAGCACTCGCGCCATCCACTTTCGCCGCTTCGTAAAGATCACTGGGGATGCCCTGCAGGCCGGCCAGCATGCTGATCATGAAGAACGGGTAGCCCGACCAGATGTTGATGAAGGTCACGGCGACAAGTGCCAGATCGGGGTCGGAAAGCCATCCGATCTGCCCAGCGCTGAGGTTGAACGTTGACAGCAAGTAGTTGACGACACCGTTAGGAGCGAGCAACATGCGCCACAAAACAGCAACAATCGCCGCCGTGAACAACCACGGCAGGATCATGATTCCGCGGAAGATCGCCGATATCCACCCACCGAGCACCCTCGAATTGAGAAGCAGGGCGAAGGCGAGTCCAAGCACCAGGTGAACCACGACGCTCACAATGACGAAGAACAAGGTATTGCGGATAGCGGTCGTGAACGTCGAGTCGGTGATTATCTCGATGTAGTTGGCGAGTCCCAAGAACTCGGGATTCTTGTTCAGAATCACGTTATCCATGAACGAGTAACCGATCACGATGACGATCGGCACGAGCATGAGACCGATCATCAACACCGCGGTTGGCGCGATGAACGCGTATGGCTCGGCACGGCGGGACAACGGGATCCGCTTACGGCGAGCTTCGATTTGTGCGACGGACATGCGTCACCTCCTAGCGGTTGTGGGTGGGCCGCACCGCGCACCCGTGGTGATAGGTGCGGCCCCGGTCAGGACT
>JANOYC010000110.1:0-12211 GCA_031428675.1 Microbacteriaceae bacterium
ACTGCCCCAGGTGACGGAGTCGGGCACGTACTGGTAGAAGAGGTGATACCTGCCGTCGTGGTAGGTGATGCCGTGTGGATCGTTGATCCACCCCGAGTGTGCGGTGAAGTGCAACAGCGGACGAGCCATGCCCCGAGCCTACGCCCGACTACCCCCGCTTCGGGAGCGTGAAATTGCAGTCTGCTCCTCAGCCGAGCAGCACCCGCTCCAGCCTGTCGGCGAAGGAATAGCCGTCGTCCAGCCGTAGCACAACGCGAGTCGGTGCGTCGCTCTCATGCTCGTCACGGTATATGCCCCGCAAATCGCAGATCGTCTGTCCTCGGCCGGGCCCGTGGCCGGTGTCGACGACCACGCTCACGGCTGGCGCGAGCGTCAGAGGCAGGTGATCGAGCGCTATCGCAGCGGCGAGCGGATCGTGCAGCGTTGCACTCGGCTCGACGAATCGGGCTCGGTAGAAGTCGAAGTAGTGCTGCAGCGCGCGTCCGACGGCCGCTGTAAAAGGTCGGTCGGACTGCTCGAGGCGCATCCGCTGGGCTTCATCGATCCGTTGTGTCATCGTGACATCGAGCGGCACGAGGGTGACGGGCCAATCCGCTTCAATCACGCGGTGCGCGGCTTCGGGGTCGTGCCAGATGTTGGCCTCGGCGGCAGCAGTGATGTTTCCGGGCACGAGCGCTGCGCCACCCATGATCGTGACGCTCGCCACGAGCGACGCAATACCGGGAGCTCTTTCCAACGCGATCGCGAGGTTCGTGAGCGGGCCGATCGCAACGACGTGTAGCTCGCCGGGGTGCGCCGCCGCGAGTCGCGCGAGCATTCCGGCGGCATCCTCAACCGGCCGGTCCGCACCACCCGCGCCGCGCGTAATTCCGACATCGCCCAGCCCGTCTTTGCCGTGCACCGTCGGCGACCCGCCAGCGAATGCCGACGTTAAGAAGTCGTGTGCTCCTTCAGCGATCGGGATGTCGGAGCGCCCAGCGAGGGCAAGCAGGGCCGCACAATTATCGGCCGCCATTCGCGCTGAGCAGTTACCGCTGACCGTGCCGATTCCCACGAGGCGTGCGTCTTCGGACGCCAGCAGATACCCGATGGCAAGGGCGTCGTCGATGCCGGTGTCGCAATCGAGGTAGACGAGTCGCGTCACGACACCGCCGCCGTGCTCGGCATGAGAAGCGCGGGCGCGACAAGACGAGAAACGTGCCCGCGCCCGTTGATGACATCGACGAGGGTGTCGACTGTTGCCGAGGCGAGCGTGTCAATCGGATTCACGACCCGCACATGCGGATGCTCGCGGCCGTCGGGTAATCCCGACGTGCCGAATTCGACGACGTCTCGCGGGTCCACGTCGGTGACGCGAAGAAATTCGGCGCGCAACCGCTCTGCGCTCGAGAAACTGCCCGTCACGACGAGGGCGGTTGGATGCGTGGCCGCGAGCACCGTAGCGAATCCGCGCCTATCGTCGTCGGCGTCATCCACCGGGTAATACTCGGCGAGCGTCACGCCATGTCGCCGCGCCGCATCATGGAATCCCGTGATCGCGCGATCGACGTAGAGCAACCCGGATGCGAGCTCCACTTGCCGCGGACCGACATAGGCAATCGTCGTGTGCCCGCGCGATGCGAGGTGAGCGACGGCGATCCCCGCTGCCTGTCGAAAGTCGTAATCGACGAACGGGAGCCCGCCGCTCACGGGCTCGCCCAAGGCGACCGTCGGAAATCCCAGCTCAATCGCCTTGTCAATGCGGGAATCGTAAGCCGCGACCGACAAGAGCATCGCGCCATCGGCACGTCGCGCGCGCGCGATCTGCTCGAGAACATCCGCCGCATTCGAACTCTCGACAGTCACAAGCAAGTCGTAGCCCGCATTGCGCGCCGCGAGCGTCAACCGCAACATGTACAACCCGAGCCAACCATCACGACTTGCTTCAATGTCGGGCATCGACAGCACGAGCGTGTTCGTGGATCCGCCGCGAAGCGCTTGGGCCGCTGCGCTCGGCGCGTAGTGCAGATCGCGCACTGCAGCCTCCACGCGCGCACGCACTTCGCCGGAAATCGGGCGCGTTCCGCTCAAGACGTAAGAAACGGTGCTCTGCGAGACCCCCGCCCTTCGTGCGACGTCCGTCATCGACGGGGGCTTCGTCGTGGTCATGCGGCTCCTCGCGTCGATGAGATTTGTCGATGAGATTCATCGATAATGATATCGATGAATCATCGATACTATCAATAGCGGTGGCCGACTTTGACCACCGCGGCGACCGGCTATTGCCCGTGAGGCCCAACAGTTTCGGGCGAGTAAACAGCATGTTACAGATCTCCGATTCTGCGCATTGCCATCGATTGGTCACCATACAGTCATCGATACGAATCAACGATTGCGTCACCAAAGCGCCACCAGACAACACGCCAGCACGACACCGCCCCGCACCCCACCGCCTCCTCACCACTCCACACTCCGAGAGCGAGACTCCATGTCCCCGTCCCCACACACCGTTCGCGCCCTCGCTGCGTTTTCTGCAGCCGTCGCATCCACACTGTTCATTTCCGGATGCGCCACCGGTTCAGGCTCCACCACTGGCTCCGGCGACGCCGTCACCGAGATCACCGTCTGGACGGGCCTTCCCTACGATTCCTTCCAGATACCGAACGCCGAGGTGTTCGAATCCTGCGAGAAGTCGACCGGCATCACCGCGACCCTCGAGGACTTCCCAGCGGGCGACCTCACCGGCAAGGTTTTGCAGGCTGGCACCTCTGGCGATCTCCCCGACTTGCTCTACCTGGAGGGCACGGACATCTCGCGTGTCGCCGAAGCCGGGATCCTCACGCCTCTTGACACCTTCGGACTGACCGCCGATGACTACGCACCCACCGTGCAGGAGATGGGCAGCGTCGACGGAACGCTCTATGGCATCGCGCCCGGCGTCAACACGGTCGCGATCTTCTACAACGCCGATCTCTTCGCCAAGGCGGGAGTGGCCGTGCCGACGAACTTCGCCGAGCTGCGCGCCGCCGCAAAGGCGCTCACGACCGACGACACGCAAGGCTTTGCGCTGTCCGCCGACAGTGGTACCGGGCCCTACGTGTTCCTGCCGTTCCTGCTGAGCGCGGGCGGCGACCCCGCAAACCTCGACACTCCAGAGGTCGCCGAGGCGCTCCAGTTGTGGAAGGACTTCGTCGACGACGGCAGCACCACCAAGTCGGCAACGACCATCGGATGGGACGCCCAGGATGCCTTCCGCGCTGGAAAGGCCGCGATGGTCATGTCGGGATCGTGGTTGTTCTCCGAAGAACTCGACTTCGAGCTCGGCACGTTCCCCGTGCCCACGCCAGACGGCACCGGAGATTCCGTGTCTCCGATCGGTGCCGAGCTGTGGACAATTCCCACCAACGACGACGCCCACGCTCAAGCCGCCGCGACCATGCTCGAGTGCCTCACGAACGACGAGAACTCCCTCGCAATGGCCCTCGCGTCACACCGCACGCCGAGCAAGACGACGATTGCTGATGCCTACCTCGAAGCCAATCCCGCTGAAGCAGGCCTCATCCATCTGATCGCCACGTCGTACCTCCGCGACCCGGAGACGACCGGCGCCGAGAGCGAACGTCTCGCAACGGCCATCCAAGACAGCCTCGCCAACGGCACCGACCCGGCCGCCGCACTCGAGGCAGCCTCCAAGTAGTCAACAACCGGATGCGGTGGGCCGATCGCGAGCGCAAGCCAGCCCGGCTGAGACCCGGCTGGCACGCCCGCCCGGCCCACCGCATCCCCGTGAGGAGACTCGCATGACAGCAACCGTCGCCCGCCGGGCAGACAACACGCGATCGCGTCCGTGGCGCTTCACCACCACTCGCCGGGAGCAACTCGCCCACGCCGCGTTCGTTATTCCCGCGTTTCTTTACGTGCTGTATTTCTTCGGCTACCCGCTCGGCAAGAGCCTCTGGATGAGCTTCGTCGACTTTCGCACGGCAACGTTCATCACGGGCGAGGCGCCGTTCGTCGGGTTCGACAATTACGCCGCTGTGCTCTCTACGCCGCTTCTCCCGCTCGCCACCGTCAACACGATCGTGATCACCGCAGCGACCGTCGTGCTGCAACTCGGCATCGGGCTCGCCCTTGCAACCTTCTTCACGAAGAAGTTTCCCGGCAATCGACTCTTCACCGGGATGCTCATGCTCCCCTGGTTGCTTCCGCTCGTCACCACAGCGGCCGTATGGCGGTGGCTCTTGCGCGACGACGGACCGCTGCTTGCACTTCTCGCTCTCGAAACGTCGCCGTTCGCCGACCCGCAACTCGCACTCGCGGCCGTGATCGCCATCAACATCTGGCTGGGCATCCCGTTCTACGTGATCATCCTCACCGCTGCACTGCAGAACGTTCCCGGCGACCAGCTCGAAGCTGCTGAATTGGATGGCGCGGGCCGCTGGGGCCGGTTCTGGCACATTGCGCTGCCGAGCATCCGTCCACAACTCGCTGTCTCGACGACACTCACGATCATCTACACGCTCAAGGTGCTCGAGTTGCCGCTCATCCTCACCGGCGGCGGGCCGGCGAACGCCACTCAGACCCTCGGCACGGTCGCCTACGCGCTGTCGTTCAAGAAGTTCGAGTTCGGCCAGGGCGCCGCCGTCGGCAACATTCTCATGCTCGTGACCCTGGTGTTCGCCATTGCGTACATCGTGCTCGCCACGCGGAAGGAAAAGGAATGATCCAGCGCAACCGCCGCTCCGCGTGGATGCAGACGGCCGCGGCGGCAATCATCATCGCCGTCATGCTCTACCCGATTTTTTGGCTCATCAGCGGTTCGCTGCAGCCGGATGCGAGCGCCGCCACGATCCAAGCGATCCCGCGCACCTTCGACCTGGCGTCGTATGCGCGCGCTATTGCCGACCAATCGCGCAGCATCGGCACGAGCCTCATCGTGGCGATCGGCACGGCGCTTCTGTCCGTTACGATCGCCGCACCTGCCGCGTTCGGTCTCGCACGCTTGCGCAGTCGGTTCGTCGACGTCGTGCTCATCACGCTCTTCGTCGCGCAAATCGTGCCGGGAATCGTGTTATCGAACTCGCTCTACACAATGTTCAGCTCGATCGGATTGCTCAACACGATCCCCGGGCTCATCCTCGCGAACGCGTCGGGCTCGCTGCCATTCGCCCTGCTGCTTCTTCGTTCCTTCATGCTCGAACTCGACCCGGAGATTCTCGAGGCAGCCCGTCTCGACGGCGCCACCAGCATCCGTTCGTTCCTGTCGATCGTCGTGCCGCTCAGCAGCAACGCACTCATCACGGCCGGAGTCTTCGGCTTTCTCGCCGGATGGGGCGACTTCCTTTTCGCTCTCACCTTGAGCACCGGATCCGAACTGCGCACCATCACCATCGGCATCTACCAGTACATCGGCTCGCCGAATGTCGACTGGAGCACGGTCATGGCCGCGAGCGTCGTCGCGAGCATCCCCGCCATCATCCTCCTGCTGCTCTCGCAGCGTTACCTGCGGGCCGGCCTCGGTGCCGGCTCCGGAAAGTAGACCCCCAATGACGACTCACATCGAGACACACGGCGCCGCGGTCGCCGCGGCTGGCGCCGCTGGCGCGGTCAGCGCATCCCTCGAATGGTGGCGCACCGCGGTGATCTACCAGATCTACCCGCGCTCTTTCGCCGACGCCAACGGAGACGGCATCGGCGATCTGCCCGGAATCACCTCGCGACTCGAGGCCGTGCGCGATCTCGGGGCCGACGCGATCTGGCTTTCACCCTTCTTCACCTCGCCGCAAAATGACGCGGGATACGACGTGGCCGACTATTGCGACGTTGATCCGATCTTCGGCACGCTCGCCGATTTCGACGTGATGATCGCCCGCGCTCGCGAACTCCGCTTGCGGGTGATCATCGACCTCGTGCCCAATCACTCGTCGAGCGAGCACGTCTGGTTTCAGCAGGCACTCGCCGCCCCAGAGGGCTCTGCCGAACGCGCCCGGTACATCTTCCGTGATGGCGCTGGTGACCACGGCGAATTGCCGCCGAATGACTGGCAATCCTGCTTCGGCGGCTCAGCCTGGACGCGCACGACACGCGCCGACGGCACACTCGGACAGTGGTATCTGCACCTCTTCGACTCGAGCCAGCCTGACTTCGACTGGTCGAATCCGTGGGTGCGCGAGCAATTCGTCGACATTCTGCGATTCTGGCTCGATCGCGGCGTCGACGGCTTTCGCGTGGATGTCGCGCACGGGATGGTCAAAGAACATGGCCTTCCGAACTACATCCCGACCGACACCGTTGATTTCTTCGCGCCGAGCCCGCACTGGGCGCAAGAGGGTGTGCACGAGATCTTCCGCGAGTGGCGAGCGGTGGTCGACGAATACGAGGGCGACCGCATCCTGTGCGCGGAGGCGTGGGTCAATCCGCTCACGAGCCTGGCGAATTGGGTGCGGCCTGATGAGATGCACCACGCGTTCAACTTCGCCTATCTGTCGACGCCGTGGGCGGTAGCTGAGCTGCGCGGGATCATCCAGAATTCGCTTAATGCGTTTTCGGCGGTGGGCGCGCCGAGCACGTGGGTGCTCTCCAATCACGACGTGGTGCGGCTCGCGACTCGCTACGGCTTTGCGCCAGAAACGGAGTTGTACTACGGCATCGGCCCCACGACCCCGGGGCTGCCCGACCCCGCACTCGCTCTGCGGCGCGGGCGGGCCGCCAGCATGCTCATGCTCGCGCTGCCCGGTTCTGCCTACCTCTATCAGGGCGAAGAACTCGGCCTCCCCGAAGCGATCGACATTCCCGACGATGCTCGCCAAGACCCGGCATGGCACCGCACGAGCGGCGAGCGCTACGGCCGTGACGGATGCCGCGTGCCGCTTCCCTGGGTCGCCAACTCCCCCGCATTTGGCTTCAACACCACGGGCGAGTCCTGGCTGCCGCAGCCCGCTGAGTGGAGCGCGCTCGCGCACGACCGACAGTTGCGCGACCCCGCGTCGACGCTCACGCTCTACCGCACGGCGCTCAACCTCCGTCGCGCGCTCGGCCTCGGAGCTGGGAGTGGGTCTGGCACTGGCACGATCGCATGGCTCGACCTCGCGCCTGACGCGCTGGCCTTCACGAACGGCGAGGTGCTCGTGATCGCGAATCTCGGCGCCGCATCCGTCGCTCTCCCCGTCGGATACCAGGTAATCCTGAGTTCCGACCCGTCCAACGCCGATTCGGTAGCGCCCGACTCGACCGTCTGGGCCGTCAGCGCCTAGCACACGGCGAGCGACCCACCTACTCGAGCACCCAGCCGACAACAGCCACGACACCCGCGGCATCCCTCCCGTTGTGCAGGACATCCGCGCCCAAACCAGCCCAAATCGGCCATAACCCGCCCTGACGTGCCCAGAAGTCCTGCACAACGCGAATGACCGGATGCGCGCACCCCACACCGCGCACCGCCGCGTCCTGCACAACACGGCGCGCGCCCCCACCACTGGGGGCGCCCCCGGACGACGAACGTGCGGGGGCGCCCCCTACGCTTAACCCATGTCGAATTGGGGGATTCGGCGGATAGCGCTTGCGCTATTCGCACTGTATGTAGGGGCGGGACTCACAGTTGTGCTGTGGCCGACACCGGTTGACCGTGGCATGCACGGCGAGCTCAGGACTGCGCTCGCCGTGCTCCACGAACATGGCGTGCCCGGCTGGGTCAACTACGCGTTTGTCGAGGGAACCGCGAACGTCGTCATGTTCGTGCCGCTTGGCGTGCTCATCACGCTCATGTCGGCGCGCAGCTTTTGGTGGGTGGCGCCGATTGTCGGGTCTGTCGCGTCCACCGGCGCCGAGCTCGCGCAGCTCTACTTTCTGCCGAGCCGCGTCGCCACGATGGATGACGTCATCCACAATTCCATGGGCGCGATCATCGGCACGGCCATCGTCCTCAGCGTGCGCTACGGCATCGTCGCAGCCGACGTCATCCGCACCGCACTCCGCACGTCGCCCGCATTCCGCACCGCACTCCGCACGACGACCGCGCTCCGCACGACGACCGCAGCCCGCACCGCCATTCTGGATGCCCGCACGAGCGCGCTCACGACGACCACCGGAGTCATCTCCGCTATCTCGTAACACGGTGGTCACGTTGATGATTTAACATCGACTTACGATGACCCGACATCACCCTGCCCGACTCCGCGCCCATTCCCCTGCCCATCACCCTGCCCGACTCCGTGCCCAGCTCCGCGCCCTGGTGCCGTATGCCCTCGCCGCATATACGTTGCTCGTGCTGGCCGTCACGCTGTGGCCGGAGGCTCCCGACAAGCCGGTGACGAAGCAGATTCGCACGGTCATCGACAAGGCTCACGAGGCCGGTGCGCCGCCGAGGCTCGGCTACAACCTGATCGAGTACAGCGCCAACTTCTTCTTGTTTCTGCCCATCGGCATCCTGCTCGCGATTCTGCTGACGCCGAAGCTGTGGTGGTTCGCACCCGTCGTCGGCATGACGCTCACCTTCGCGATCGAATTCATCCAGTCGAACATGCCGGGCCGCCATGCCTCGCATATGGACGTGCTCTACAACACCCTCGGCACCCTCGGCGGAGCGCTCATCGTCGTCGCCGCCCGGTGGCTCATCGGTCGCCGCCACAACGCCGCCATACCACCGGATGCCCCGGTCACCGTATAGTTCAATGACCCCATTCCATTTTCGGTCGGCCCACAATCCCGCGAGCCAGCCACCGCCCGGCCACCCTAGCCACCCCAACACCCCAGCCACCCGCCGTACACCCGTCGCCGCCGCAGCCGACAGTGCCCGCCAGCCCATACCTCTTTATAGGAGCGCATGATGAAGACTGACGCCCGCCTCGTTGCGTTCGACCTCGACGACACCCTCGCCCCCAGCAAGACCGCGATCGACCCGGTCATGAGCGACCTGTTGCTGCGCCTGCTCGATGTGGTGCAAGTGTGCGTGATCTCGGGTGGCCAGATCGCCCAGTTCCAGGCGCAAGTGATCGATCAGCTTCCCGAATCCGCGGGCGACAAGCTCGGCGACCTGCACCTCATGCCCACTTGTGGCACGCAGTACTGGCGTCACGACGACGCAGGCTGGAACCAGATCTACGCCGAAAATCTCACCGACGAGCAGAAGACGCGCGCGCTCGAGGCGGTCGAGACCGAAGCAAAGCGCCTCGGACTCTGGGAAGAGAAGACTTGGGGCCCGATCCTCGAAGACCGCGGCTCGCAGATCACCTTCTCGGCGCTCGGTCAGGCCGCTCCGGTGGCCGCGAAGACAGCGTGGGATCCGACCGGCGAGCGCAAGAACGCTCTCCGCGACGCCGTGGCCCCGCTGTTGCCCGAGCTTGAAGTGCGATCCGGAGGCTCGACCTCGATCGACATCACCCGCAAGGGCATCGACAAGGCGTATGGCATGAACCGCCTGGCCGAACTCACGGGCATCCCGCTCGATGACATGCTCTTCGTGGGCGACCGCCTCGATCCGCACGGCAACGACTACCCGGTGCTCGAACTCGGTGTGGCGTGCCACGGTGTCGACAACTGGCACGACACGGCGAAGTTTCTCGAGGCTCTCATTCCCGCTCTCGCCACGGCGCACCGCGTCTAGCCGGGCCCACAAGGAATCCCCGTGAAGAATCGCACCGATCACCTGCCGCAGGAGCTCTATGCGATCATCGAATCGTCGATTCCGATCGTGTGCGTCGACATCATTCCCGTGATTCTGGATGACGAGGGCGAGGTCGACAGCGTCGGCCTGATTCTGCGCAAATCGCCCTTCGGTCCCGTCTGGTGCCACCTCGGTGGCCGAGTGCGCTACGGCGAGACCGTGGGCGACGCGATCGAGCGCCACGTGCACGAGACCCTGTCAGGTGCCGAACCGATCATCGAGATCGACCCGCAGCCCGATTACGTCTACCAGTGGTTTCCGGATGCCGTCGCCCCGCGCGCAACCAGTCTCCCGTTCGGCACCGACCCCCGTAAGCACGCCGTGGCGCTGTCATTCGCGATCGAGGTTGACGGTGACCCGACGCCTACCGAGAAAGGTGAGGCACTCGAGTTCGAATATTTCGCGGTCGACGACCTCCCCCGCCCCCTCTGGCCCGGATGCGAATACCTAATCGACCGCATCATCGACGGTTCCGACCATCTCGACGACGAGCACGACCAGCAGGACGAGTACGAAGAGGTCGTCGAACTCGCGACCGAACACGCGGAAAACATGTCGAACACGGAGAACGTTAAGTCGTCGGACTGACCGTTATCCCGTCAGGCCGGTCGCGCCAACCCGCTCCGCATATCAGTTACGCCGCTATGTGATACGAATCGTCGCAATCGTTATCAACAACACCCTCGAACCGGCGGCCATGGCGGTGATACAGATTCGCCGTCACCGCGCATCGCCCCCGTACTGGGTGAGTTGCGCTGCTCCCTGAATCGCGTGAGCCGCCTTACTCTAATTACATGAGTAGACGCGCCGCATCCGCACCGTTTGCCGTGCTGCTCGTCTGCACGGGCAACATTTGCCGGTCGCCCCTTGCTGAGCAACTCTTGCGGGCTCGAGCGGATGAATTCGCCCGCTCTCTCGGGGTCGACGACGCGACGCCGTGGGTCACCTTTGCAAGCGCTGGCACGCATGGCAAGGACGGAGACAGCATGCCACGCCAGGCCGCGGAACTCTCCGTGCGCTACGGCGGAGACCCGTCGGAGCACTCAGCAACCCGGCTTTGGCCCGTGATGATCGACTCCGCCGACCTCGTTATCGGACTCGCCCGCACACACCGCAGCGAGGTCGTCACAATGGTGCCGCGCGCATCACGCTATTCCTTCACTCTCATCGAGTTCGCCAGACTCCTCGACGACCTCACTACTGACTCGAACTTGCGCATCCCTCTCGAAGCGGTGAGCTCGCCCTCCGATCTGTTGCGCACACTTGTAGGCGCCGTGGCGGCCCGTCGAGGTCTCGCGCCCCGTTCAGCGCCCGAAGACGACGATGTCATCGACCCATACCGCCGCTCGCAGAAAACCTACGATCTCTCCGGAGAATCAATCGATGCGGCCGTGGCGTCGATCTTCAATTCGCTCTCGACCCTCGCCGACGCTCCGATCGTCACGCACTAACAACGCACAAGCAGGATCACAGCACCGAATCGAGTCAGGCTGGTGACGGTCGCCCGTTAGACGGACGCTAGCTGAACGGAATTCGTTGCAGTGCGAATACGGATGGGCCGCTAACGACGGAAATCTTCAGCCAGTCGCTTACCGTCGATCCACCTTTCACGGTGACGCGCGACAAGTTGCCCACCGGGGCGTCGATCCCGTAGTACGTAAGCCACGTGGTGGACGTCAACGGCTGATCGCTAACGAACGAGTGCGTATCTCCATTAACGAGGAGGACCGGCAACCCAAACGATGCGCTTTGTGCCGCCAGTTCTTGGACAACCGCCTTGAACGCAGTCTTGTAGACAGCCGGAAGCGCTGATGGGCCTGCAGGATGGAACATGTCGGCCTGCATGAAGATCACGACGGCTCGGCTCTCAGTGGACTTCGCTTGGGCAAAGGTCGAGCGTAGATGGTCGACGTTGGCGATCTGCCGCGCGTCGAATTCGGCCTGCTGTTCGACAGTACGTGACGAGTACCCACTCCATACCGCAAGGTCATTGAATGAACCCACGAGGTGTAGGGCGCCAAGGGTGACCCCGCCAGAGTTGAAGCGGACGTTCTCGGGGTATCCAGTCTGTTCAGTGACGGGCATCCTCGCCACGCCGAGGGTCATGCCGGGCGTGGGGTAGAAAATACTCCGGAGTACCGACAGACGCTCAAGAGGATTACCGGCGCCGACTGCTGCGCCGTTGCAGTCAGCCCACTCGTTGTCACCGGGGGTGTACACGAGCGGGTCAGCGAAGCGGTCGAATTGAGATTTGATTGTCTCGAAGTAGCTCGTCGAACAGTCGAGGGGTGAACTGATATCTCCGACGTGCGCGGCCAGAGTCACCTGCGGATCGGCGTTCAATTGATCGATTCGCCCCGGAAGCATCGTGAGCTGCGACGATCCATAGGGCATGTCGCCAATGACCGCCATTACTAGCGGCCCCGTCGTGGCTTGGTAGTTGTCGTACCGGAGCGTGACCGGCGCATTCGTCGCGGTGCTCGACAAATACCCATCCAACCCCAAACCACCACTGGTTTGCAGGGCCGCAGTCGAATCCGTGACCTGCAACGGCCACGTCGACGGTTCGGT
>JANOYC010000111.1:0-7440 GCA_031428675.1 Microbacteriaceae bacterium
CGTTCTCGTCGGTGTTCGTGGTCGGCAATAGCCTGCGACTGCGCCGGTAGTCCTCTTCGGGACGTTTGCCCCTAACTCCGGTCGCGGTTGTGGACGACAGTTGATCGTGTCGGCGTCGCACTCGGCGTCACCGCGCGAGACCAGGAGTGTGCCATGCGCCTGCACGGCGACTACGTGGACGGATATCACATGGGCGGTTTCGGAATGGGTGGATGGTGGGGCTACGGTCTCATGGGGTTTCTGTTCGTCATCATCGTCGCGGCGATCGTCGTGGCCGTGGTCTTCCTCGCTCGCTCGAGCAGGAGCGCGACCCCTGCATCCGCCTCGGCTTCCGCAACAAGCCGAGCTGAGACGGTCTTGGAAGAGCGATTTGCTCGGGGAGACATCGACGAGCAGGAATTCGCCTCTCGCATAGACGCGCTCAAGCGCGCTCGAGCGCTCGAGTAGCACCGCCGCGCCGCTGGTGGTGGTCGCGGAGGCGTGACCACGTCATCCGCACGAATGCGTTGAGCTTCCACACCACGATTCCGGCAGCGAACGACGCGAGCGTTGCCGCCAGCGGAAAGTCGTCTTCGAGCCACGGGTAGACCTGCCACTGCACGAGATAGATGAACAGCGAAGCCCCGGCGAGCATGCCGACGGCGGGAACAAGAAGTCGCGGCAGGCGAACGGATCGCACCCACAGCAGCACCAGAAGTCCGGCGACAATGACGGCTTCGCGGGCTGCGTCGCCGAAGAATCCCCAAACACCAACGGCGACGACCACGGATGTAGCGATCTTCCGCGCGGTGTCCGTGCTGCGGGCGACGAGCCAGCCAACAGCGACAAGCCAGAGCACGACCGGGATGGAATACCGTTCGGGGGACGATGCCTGCACCCCTCCGGTAACGACGAGCCGCAGCGCGAGCGCCCCGGCCACGAGAACCGCAGCGAACGCATAAGGGAATCGTCGCTCAAGACGGTCGACCCCGGGCAACGCGAAGAGAGCGGCGATCCCGACAGTGCCCCAGACGAGTGCTTCGAGAAACCAGAACTGCCACTGGACGGTCCACGCGCCGGCATCGCCAGCGACGTTGTTGAGCAATAGCGCGGTAACGGGGGAGTAGTAGCCCGTCACGAGCGCCACGCCACCGATCCAGATGGTCGCCGGCACCGCGACCGCCGCGGCATTTCGGAATAGTTTGCGCACGCGCGACCTCGTGGTTGGCGCGGCCAATTGGAAGCGCGCGAGGTTGTAGCCGAGCACGCCGAGAAGCAGATGTGCGCCGCCCTGCACGGTGAGAAGATTCGCGTGCGTCGCCGTCACGAGCACGATCGCGAGCGCGCGAAGCGCGACGGGCGCCTCGACGCTCGCGAGCGACCACCACGCGCGTTTGCGCGGTGCGTCGTCGGTGGGTGTTGCATCGTCGGTGACGTGCCCCGTCGCATCCGTGGCGCTCGGGTGGGGGATCAGCGCGCCGAGGTCGCGCGCCGACATTGCCGGCCAGTCGCGCGGTAGTCGTCCGATCAGCTGTTCGAGCCGAACGGAGGCCTCGACATAGCTCAGCGAGTCGCCGTCGAGGTCGACGAAGCTGTCGTCGTGGCCCGCATCGGGGCGCTCGAGCACTGTGGCGTAGAGGCGGCGCACGCGCTCCGCCGCCGTTGCGGAGCCGTCGTCAAGCACCGACGCAAACGCCGAAGCCGTAGCGCACGGGCGGGCCTCATCGGCGAGGATCGTGAGCGCGGCGAGATCGGGCTTTCCGCTCGCCGTGCGCGGAAACTCCTCGACAATTCCCACCCGGATGCCGTGGCCGGGAATGCCCACCCCTTGAGCGATCGCCGGTCGGATTCTTTCGATCGCGGTCTCGTCGCGCACGAAAATGACGAGTCGCTCACCGACGCTCACCGCACGCGCCTCGATGGCGTGGCCGGCGAGGACACGTTCCACTCCGTCGAGGTCGACGCGAAGTCCGAACAGCTTGACGAAACGGCTGCTCCGCCCCACGATCTCGATCAAGCCAGCGCTCGACATCGTGGCAAGGTCGCCGGTGCGAAGTTCATCGACGACCCGCCCGAGGGCAAGGTCGCCGGGTGATTCGGCGTAGCCCATCATCACATTCCCGCCGGAATACACGAGCTCGCCGACCCCGTTGTCGTCGGGATTCTCCAGGCGAAAACTGCCCCCGGGAATCGGCACGCCGATGGACGTCGGGTTTTCGGCGGCTAGCGATGGCGGGAGGTATGCCATGCGAGCAGTCGCCTCTGTCTGGCCGTACATGACGACGAAGTCGAAGCCGCGTCGGGCTCCGAGCGCAACATAGCTGCGCACCCGATCGGATGCGAGCCGTCCGCCTGCCTGGGTGATGTAGCGAAGTCCGGGAATGCGGCGAGTGGAGAAACCGACGGAATCTAGCAGGTCGAAAGTGTATGGCACCCCAGCGAACGACGTGGCGCCTGCGGATTCGAACTCGGTCCAGAACTCGGGTTCGACGACGGAGCGGTCGGTCACGGCGACGCTTGCTCCCGAAACGAAATGGCTGTTCACGACTGACAGCCCGTAGCAGTAGTGGAACGGCAGCGTGGTGGCGGCGCGATCGGCACCGGTGAGCGCAAGATATGACGCGATCGAGCGGGCGTTGCTCAGCACGTTCGCTCGAGAAAGGCGCACGAGCTTGGGCGACCCGGTGGATCCGGACGTAGTCATCAAGAGGGCCAGGTCGGGGTGGAGGTCGTGCGCGCTGCGGTCCCGGCGGACCTCGATCACCGACGAGGCCGACTCTGCGGTGACCACGGTATCGGGGTCGTAGAGATCGATCAGGCCCGCGCGATGACTCGCGTTGCTCGACACGCCACCGGGGAGTAGCAATACCGGATGTCCCGCGGAGAGCGCTGCGAGATACGTGATGAGGGGATCGAGCGTGTTACTTGTTTCGAGCATGACGAGTCGGCGACCGGCGCCGAGCTCATGCCCACGGTCGCGCACGCGCGCACCGAGCTCGGCATAGCTGATTGCCCGGCCGTCGGCGATGATCGCGGTGGAATTGGACTCGCCTCGGAGAAGATCGATTCCCTGATCTTCACGAGTCGCGAGGGAAGCCGTGTTGCTCATGTGTGACGGCCCGCGGCAGGTGAAGACTCCAGCAAATCGAATACTCCCTGCTCGTGTTGGGTAAGCGCTCGTGTTAGGTAAGCCTAAGCTCAAGATTCTAACCGAGGAGGACGCCGCATGGTCGGCCGTTGCGCGACGTTACGCCGCCAGCGCGGTCTATCGATTGCCCATACCCTTGACGGGTGACTTCTCTCGCGCTCGGTATGCCGACGATCCGTCGTGCGCCGACCGTGTTGCCGCCGACTGCGGGGCGCCCGGATGTCCCGGGCCTCGTCGACCGCTTCGGTCGAGTCGCGAGAGACCTGCGCATCTCGATCACCGAGAAGTGTTCGCTCCGCTGCACGTATTGCATGCCGGAGGAGGGCCTTCCGGCCATCGCGCGCGAAGACCTGCTCACACCGATCGAGATTGCCCGCCTCGTGGAGATCGCCGTGCGCGATCTGGGTGTGCACGACATCCGCTTCACCGGGGGAGAACCGCTCATGCGGGCCGACCTCGCGGAAATTATCCGCCGTAGCGCTGCTGTCGCGGGTAGCGCGTCCATCTCCATGACGACCAACGGCATCGGGCTCGACCACCGCGTTGACGAGCTCGTTGCGGCGGGACTCACGCGCATCAATGTGTCGCTCGATACCGTCGACCGCCAGCACTTCGCGAGTCTCACTCGACGCGACCGCTTGCCGGCCGTCTTTGCGGGCATTCGGGCGGCGCACGCCGCGGGGCTCATGCCGCTCAAGATCAACGCCGTGCTCATGCGGGAGACGCTGCCGGGCGCAGCTGACCTGCTTGAATGGTCGATCGCGAACGGTTGTCGCTTGCGCTTCATCGAGCAGATGCCTCTGGATGCAGACGCCGCCTGGGTGCGTGCGAACATGGTCGACGCGGCCGAGCTTCTCGATGTACTCGGCGATCGCTTCGCGCTGACCGAGATCGGCCGGGACGACCCATCCGCACCCGCCGAAGAGTGGCTCGTCAACGGAGGACCTGCCACGGTCGGCATTATCGCCTCGGTCACCCGGTCGTTCTGTGGCGATTGCGACCGAACCAGGCTCACCGCCGAGGGTACTGTGCGCTCGTGCCTTTTCGGTGATGACGAGACCGATCTTCGCGCGTTGCTGCGTGGTGCGGCCGACGACGCGGAGATCGCCGACTGGTGGCGGGCTGCCATGTGGGGAAAGCAAGCGGGGCATGGTATCGACTCGGCCGGCTTCGCCCGCCCCATCCGAAGCATGGGAGCAATCGGTGGTTGATCAGGTTGTGGTGCGGTTCTTCGCTGCGGCGGCCGAGGCCGCGGGCGTCGACGAAGAGCATTTCGCTTCCGTCGCGACCGTCGGCGACTTGCGCGCGGTGCTGGTCGTTCGATACGGCGATGCCATGGCTCGGGTGCTCTCGTCCGGTTCGTTTCTGGTTGACGGCATCGTCAGTCGTGACGACTCGCGAGCGGTGGGTGCGCGGGTAGACGTGCTACCGCCGTTCGCCGGGGGTTAGCCGCGAACGCCGACAGGCCGCCGCGTTCTAACCGACTGCCTTGGACGGCAGTCGGGTGCGCATCGGTCCATGACCGGGCACGGTCAGTGCGCCATCCTGAACCGCAACGGGCAGCGGATCGGTGACGCCGCCGACGAATTCGCCGTCGTCGGCAACATTGCGGAACGCGAGGAACTGCGGTTCACCAGTCTCGCGCACGGTGATGATTTTGCCCACATACAGGCTGTCGTCGGTCAATTGATGCGCTCCGGCGATGTCAAACGGACCAAGCGGTCCGGCCGCTGGTGCCGCCCACACCCCGCCGGTGATGCCGGTTGCTCGGCGCGATTCCGACAGTTCATTTGAGAGAGTGTTGAAGAGCAGAAAGCCGTGACCGTCGATCTCGACGTGCTGGAACACCTCGAGTTGCCCGAATCCGCCCCCGGGAGCAGTTAGCGGCGGACGGATCTCCCACTCGCGGAGGTTAGCGGACCAGGCGTGCCCGACGACACCGCGATCGTCGGGCGCTCCGTGATTCGCTCGGGCCGTGATGAGCAGGTGCCAGCCGTTGCCCTCCGGGTCGGCGAACACAAACGGATCGCGGAACGCCTCGTCACCCCACTGCCCATCGATCAACAACTCGTACCATCGCGGATCGGCGGTTAACACCGGATTCGCCGCGTTCTTAGTCCACGTCAGGAGGTCGGGCGAGGTGGCAAAACCTATCGATTGAACGTTGCTTCCCGGCACCTGTCGCGAGCCGGTGTAGAACATGAACCACGTGCCGTCGGGATGCCGAATGACCGAGCCCGTCCAGGTGGCAGTTTCATCGAAGGCCGGCGCATTGCCGTGCACGAGTGCGTCGGTCACGCGCTCCCAGTTCGTGAGATCACGGGAGATCGCGTGTCCGATGGCGGCACGGTAGTGGCGCTCGTTGGGGTCGTGCAGCGCTTTCGATGCGTAGAGGAAGAACATGTGGTAATGCTCGCCGTCGTCGACGAGCCAGAAGTCCCACACCCAGGCTTCGGGAAGAGAGAACACCGCCGCCTATCCCTTCACGCCGGAGGACGCGATCGAATTAACGAACGAGCGCTGGAACGCGATGTACAGCACGAGCACGGGCACGGTGATGAGGCTCGCATATGCCATGATCTGGCCCCAGGAGACCGTCAGTTGCTTGAAGTAGTCGATGCCCACCATGGCCGGGCGCACGGCCTCGCTCTGGGTGACCATGAGCGGCCACAAGTACTGGTTCCAGGCCGGGAGGAACGTCAGAATCGCTACCGTCGCGATTGCTGGTCCGGAGAGCGGCATGACGATCTGGCGGTAGATGCGGAACCATCCGGCGCCGTCCATGGTCGCTGCCTCGTCGAGCTCCTTGGGAATCGAATCGAAGTACTGGTAGAAGAGGAAGATCGAGAACGCGTTTGCGATGAAAGGCACGATCTGCACTTGGTAGGTGTCGAGCCAGCCGGTGTAGAAGCCGGCAGCGTCGAAGTTCGGCAGTTGGTTGACTTCCCACAGCAGGGGAAGCGCCATGACCTCGAACGGCACGATGAGGGTCGCGAGGATTACGCCGAGCGCGATCTTCTGCCCGGGAAACTTCATGCGGGAGAGGGCGAATGCGGCCATGGAGTTGACCACGAGCCCCAGTGCGACGGTAGACACGGAGATGATGACCGAGTTCATCAAGAACTGCGCGAAGGGAACTCGGTTGAATACGCCCGTGTAGTTGTCGAGGCTCAGGTTGCCCACCGGCAGGAACGCCTCGATACCGCCCAGATCTTCGAAGATCTGCTGGTCGGGCTTGAAGCTCGACAGGATCATGAACAGGAGCGGGAGTCCGAACACGAGCGCTAGCGCTATCCGCAACACCATCATGAGTGTTCCGCGCATCCGGTGACCGCGCCGGGTCACGGCGCGAGTAGGTGTCTTATCGGCGACGTGTGCAATGGGATCGTTCATCAGCGGGCATCCTTGTCGCGTGTGAGGAATCTCTGAATCAGGCTTACGGCGAGCACGAGCGCGAAGAACACGAGTGAGAGTGCCGATGCGTAGCCAGTTTGCTGTTGTTGGAAGCCGCGGTACACGGCCTGGTAGACGAGCGTGGTCGTCGTGTCGAGCGGACCGCCTTGCGTCATGATGTTCACCTGCGAGAACAGGCCGAACGCGGCGATGGTGATCGTGATGAGAATGAAGGTGCGTGTTTGCCGCAGTCCTGGCCACGTCACGTTGACGAATTGCTGCCACTTACTAGCGCCATCTAGGTCGGATGCTTCGTAGAGCTCTTCAGGAATGGTCTGCAAGCCGGAAAGCCAGATCACCATGTGGAATCCCATGGCCTGCCACGCCGACATCAGAATGATCGCGATGAGCGCGGTCCGCGGGTCGGCGAGCCAGTTCGGGCCCTGGATTCCGAAGTTCGCGAGCACCGCGTTGATGAGTCCGTTCGGCTGGTACATGAACAGCCAGAGCATCGACACCACGACGATCGAGGTGACAACGGGGAGGAAATAGACGGTGCGGAAGAAGTTGGTGCCGCGCATCTTGGTGTTCACGAGCACTGCCAGCAGAAGCGCAAGGGCGGACTGGAACGGCACGATCACGATCGCGAAGATGATCGTGTTCCGGAGGGAGAACCAGAAAGTGTCGTCACCGAACAATCGCACGAAGTTGTCGACGCCCACGAACTCGGCTGGCCGCGGCGAGATGAGCTTCGCATCGGTGAATGCGAGTCCGAACGTCAGTCCGATCGGAACCAGAAGAAAGGTGATGATGAGTACGGCCGCCGGGAGCAACATAAGCAGGGCGACGGTCTTGGGGTGTCGACGATTCTGATTGCTCGTGCCGCGCGGTGTCGCGGGATCGAGCTGCCCTGGAGGCGG
>JANOYC010000112.1:0-4098 GCA_031428675.1 Microbacteriaceae bacterium
GCTCGCGCTCGACCCGGTGACTGCCACTCGGCGTGCCGGCGTAGGTGACAGCATCACGACGCTCGACCGTAACGGTGTTGGACTCCACGTAGCCGAGAAGCCACTCGAACCCGTGCCGATTCGCGTCAGCGTAGGCCTCAAGGACCTCGCGATAGCCATGATCGAGTACCCGCTGGAATTGCGCGCCCTGCAACATGGTCACCTTCGCGGTGGTGTTGCCCGTTGCGCCCGCCCCAACGCTGCGCGCCTCAAGCACCTGAACCCGTCGACCTTGACGAGCCAGCAGGAGCGCGGTCACGAGGCCCGTGATACCGGCTCCGACTATCACTTCGTCGAATATCGATTGCGGCTCGAAGTCGTCGGGTTCGATCTCTGCAGCGTGGTCGCGCCAGAGTGATGGCGTGGCGTGGTGTGGCGGGTTGACGGTGTGCGGTTGCATGCTGGCGACCGTCAGCGCTGGGGAATGATCGAGATGATTCCGCTCATCGGCGGTGCATTTCGCAATCGGTCGATCGCCGGGCCGAATTCGGAAATCCACGCTTTCGCACCAGCCTCATTGAGCCTCAGGCGGTCTTCGGTGAACTCGGGGCTGAGCTCTCCGTCGTCGAGTGCGAGGGTCGGCCACAGGTCGAGGAACTGCGCGTGCACTGTTGCGGAAAACTGCCGCAAGTGACGGTTCGCGTCTTTGATCCGCGCACTGTACTCCCGACCACGAGGGAGGATCGATTGAAGCAGAGTGCGTACCTCAGGCAGTTCTTTGCGCAGGCTCACGAGGAAGAACTCGATATTGCGCACGACGTGCTCGACATTGCGCCCGGCGCCGAAATCGTTGGATCCGATCATGATGGCAACGTCGTCAGGGGCGATCTCGACGATGGCGGGAAGCAGTGCCATCAGATCGTCCGAAGTCGCGCCCGGCCGTCCCAGATTGTGCACCTGATAGCCGGGGAGCGCTTCCGACCAGTCGATGGTCGCGGTGAGCGAATCACCGATGAACACGATCGTGGAGCCGGACTCTGAATCTGCGGTTGAGGACATCGGTGGGATCAATCCTTCCGTGGAACGTGGTGACGTGAACCCAAGGGTAGCCGGAAGGGCCTCGTATCGTCAGGTTCCTGGGGCGGTATCCGCAAGCCAGGCGTCTAATCGCGACGGTCGATCGGTGATGATCCCGTCCACCCCGTGGGCAAGGGCGTCACTCCAGCGGCCTTTGCTGTTGAGGGTGTACAGAAGCACGCCGAGGCCAGCCTCGTGCATCGCGGTCACCAAATTCTTATCGCGTTCGACGGATGCAGGAGTCGTGATGATCGCGATCGCTCCGTACATGGATGCGAGCGCAACAGGATCGCCGGTCAACTCGCGACGGATGATGACTCGCGGGATACCTGCGGCGACGGTCTGCGCGTTAGCGAGTGTGGTGAAGTCGAAGCTCGCCAGAATGATGCGGTTCTGCACGCCGTGAACGTGGATGAGATCACGCACGCCGCTCACTTCGTCGGCGGTCCAGAATCCCTTGAGTTCGAGAAACGCCTTCTTCTCCGAAACCGCGAATATTGCGAGGAACTCATCGAGAGTCGGGATGCGTGTGCCCGCAAATGACGGATCAAACCACGATCCGGCATCAAGAGCCGCAAGCTGCGCGTAGCTCAGCTCGGCAACGGCCCCCGTGCCATTCGTTGTGCGATCGACCGTGTCATCGTGGATGAGCACGGGAACTCCGTCTGCAGAAAGCTGCACGTCGGTCTCGACGAATTCCATCGGACTATCCAGCGCGCGTTTCAGGGCGGGAAGCGTATTCTCCGGCGCGGCGCTGCGATCTCCTCGATGTCCCGCGATGAGCGCGGGATCACCGGGCGCGCGGAGTGCGCCGAACATGTTCGAAGCGTAGACGTTCTCGGCTTGCGGATTGAGCATCGCTACGAGCACCAAAGCGGCGGTGATGCCGACGGCTGTGAAGATTCGGAATCGTCCGGACTCACGACGGAATCCGAAGTTGCGGGTCGGCGTCGGGAACGCCGACGACTCCCGCGATGTCAGCATTGACACGCCGTTCTGTGCGTCGAGAGGGCCGCCGGGTGGCGGCCCTCTCCACTATAACGTGCGCGTTATCTCTTCGTTACATTCGCGACAAGTCGCGCGATGCGGCGACGTCCAGCCGGCGTACCGAACATGAACAGAGCGAGAAATCCGAGGGCGAGAGCGCCGGTGCCGACCGCCACGGCCGTCTCGTTGACTGCGGCACGAGTGGGCACCACCGTGGACGTCGAGGTCACGTCGGAGAGGTACGGCGAGACCGCGGCCTCTTCGTCGTCGAGCGAGGCGAACGGAACGTCAGCCGAGGAGTCTTCCGTTCCAGCGGAATCCTGGGCGGCCGCTGTCTCTTCCGGCGTCGGCTCTGCAGCAGGTGCGGGCGCGGCGGGCGCGGCCGCAGCTGCGGGAGCCGGGGCGGCGGCGGGAGCCGGGGCGGGTGCCGGTTGCGGCGCGGGAGCCGGGGCAGGTGCCGGTGCGGCTCCGTAGCGAGCGAACACCTGCACGCCCCAGGTTGACCCGTCAGACTTGGTGAAGAACGCGATACCCACGTCGGTGAAGGATCCGAGAATGTTGGCGCGGTGTCCGGACGATCCCATCCAGCCGTTGTGCATGGCCGATGCGTTCGGGTAGCCCGCGGCGACGTTCTCAGCGGCAGCGCCCCATCCGCCGGGTATCTGGGACGAGTAGTTCGGGTTGTGACTCATCGAACCGTTGGCCGCCATTTGTTGCGCCCAATTCGCTGCCACCTGGTCCATCGCGCCGTTCCGCGTGAGCGGGCCCAAGCCGTTCTGGCTCCTGGACTGGTTGAGCAGAGAGTGCAGAGACTCGGCCTCCCCCGCCGACGCCGGCGCGGCGACGCCCAAAACGAGAAGTGACGAGCCGAGAAGTGCGGCACCTAGCAGTGCAATGAAACGTCGAATCAACGCTGTCCCCCGATGAGCGATCGAATGCTATCCCCCGATAGCCGTGACACCCATAGTAGGCTGACACGTCACCAAAATCTAGAGCCAATATCCGGAAAAGTGCTGATCAACGGGATTACGGGTAGACTGAACCGGTCGGTATGTCGGTCATTTAGCGGACGCGTCAACTAGCGTGGGAGCGCTCCGGTAGGGCTTCATTCCCCATTATTCGCTCGGTTTTCAGCCCTTCGGCGGCGGCCGTGATGCGATTCGCCATCCCGGAAAATATCGCGCCGTGGAAGGGAAGGATCGCGGCCCAGTACAGGCGCCCACTCAGCCCCTTAGGGAAGAAGACCGCGCGCTGTCGGTAGTGGGAACCATTGCCCAGCGGCGTGACTGTCATCTCGAGCCAGGCTCGGCCCGGCACCTTCATTTCGGCGCGCAAGCGAAGAAAACGACCCCGATCCAAGCTCTCGACCCGCCAGAAATCCAGCGCTTCGCCGATATGGAGCGTCGCGGGATTGCGCCTGCCTCGTCTGAGCCCGACACCGCCGACGAGCTTGTCCAGCCAGCCGCGGGCCGCCCAAGCGAGCGGGAAGGAGTACCAGCCGTTTTCACCCCCGATGCCCTCCACAACACTCCACAGTTCTGCGGGCGACGCGGATGACTCGCGTTCCTTTACGTCGGTAAACACCGTATGCCCCGACCATTCCGGGTCACTCGGGAGGGGGTCGCTCGGCGCGCCAGCGACAGAAGCGTTCTGCCAACTCGTCTCCACTTCGCCTGCCTGCATCTTGCCGAGGGCCAACTGCACGGCCCGACGATAGGGCGTCAACCCGCCCTCCGGGCGCGGAATGACATCATCGATGTCGCGCTCGTGGACGACGCAGTCGTATTGCAGCGACGCGATAATCGGCACCGCGAGAGCGCGCGGAATCGGAGTGACCAGGTTGACCCACTGTGAAGCGAGCCACGGCGTCAGAACAGGGAGCGAGGCGATCGGACGCTGACGAAGCCCCGCCTCGAGTGCGTAGCCGTTCATCATCTGCCCGTAGCGAAGCACGTCAGGGCCACCGATGTCGAACGTTCGATTGATCTCCGGCGGCAGCGTCGCAGCGGCGAGTAGATAGTGCAATACGTCGCGCACCGCGATGGGCTGGATGAA
>JANOYC010000113.1:0-43319 GCA_031428675.1 Microbacteriaceae bacterium
CTCGTGGATCGAGAAGGCCGGGCGCACGGCGACACTTCTGCCGGGTGACCTGCGCGAGGAGTTCACGAGTGAACAGGTCGTGCGCGATGCGATTGCAGCGATGGGCGGGCTCGACATCCTCGTCTTGAACAGCGCGTACCAACGGGAGCGCGAGGGGGTCGACGCGCTCGCTACGAGCGAATTCGATCGGGTGATGAAGACGAACCTGTACGCACCGTTCTGGATGACGCGCACAGCACTACCGAGCATGAAAGCCGGGGCGAGCATCATCGTGACGTCGTCTATCCAGGCATACCAACCGTCGCCCGCTCTCATTGACTACGCCATGACGAAAGCTGCCCAGGTGGCGTTCGTGCAGGCGTTGGCCGGCCAGCTGGGGGAGCGTGGCATCCGGGTTAACGCCGTTGCGCCCGGACCGATCTGGACCCCATTGATCCCCGCGACTGGTTGGCCGGACCACGTGCCGGAATTCGGTCACGACACGCCCCTCGGCCGTCCGGGGCAACCCGCCGAACTCGCGGGGGCATACGTGTACCTTGCGTCAGACGCGGCGTCCTACGTTTCGGGCGCGGTGCTGCCCGTTACCGGCGGCAAGCCGCTCTAGGGTAGGCACTCACATCGACCGGCTACTCCGACACCGAAGGCAACACATCTATCGGCGCTTGGATCACTAGAGTTATGCTCACGACAATGTCGACGGGAGCCAGTGGTGCAGCGGATCAGCCCTTTCCTATGGTTTGACACGCAGGCGGTTGAAGCGGCCGACTTCTACGTCTCGGTGTTTCCGAATTCGCACATCCGCGAGGTGATGCGCTCCGCACCGGATGCCCCTGCAATGGGCGTGTCCTTCGTGCTCGACGGGGTCGATTTCCAAGCTCTCAACGGTGGGCCTGAGTTCAATTTCACCGAGGCGGTCTCGTTCTTTGTGGCTGTCGACGACCAAGAGCAGATCGATCGGTATTGGCAGCGATTGGCAACTGAGGGCGGCTCGCCGGGACGATGCGGGTGGCTGAAAGACAAGTACGGTCTGTCGTGGCAGATTGTGCCGATGAGTCTCCGGGACTACATCGCCGGTCCGGATCGTGAGGGTGCGTCCCGTGCCATGACAGCAATGCTGGGAATGTCGAAGCTCTCGATCCCCGACTTGCGCGCGGCCTACGCCGGAAAGTGATGCTGCAGGTGGTGCGGCGCGCGGTCGGGGTCGTGTGCCTCGCTGTGCTCGCCGCTGGAGCGAGTGGTGGATGCGCGACGCCGCCGACAGGTCCGCCGCCGCTCGCTCCGATGGTGACAACAACGCCGAAGCCCATCGAGGCCGGACTCGTGCACTTCACGGCGGCTGGCGATTACTCGTCGTCCACCGAAGCTCGTAATGTGCTCGCCGGGATCGCGTCGGCGCGCCCGAACCTCCATTTTGCGCTCGGCGATTTCTCCTACGACCGCGAAGGCACCGAATCGGAGTGGTGTGATCTGGTCACCTCCTACGTGGGTGCCGACTTCCCATTCCAACTCATTGCTGGAAATCACGAAAGTGACGGCCAGAACGGGCACATCGACGCTTTCGCCAAATGTCTCCCCAATCGACTGCCAGGACTCTCAGGTGAGTACGGCCGCCAATACTACGTTGACGTTCCCGCCGACGATCCGCTCGTGCGCTTCATCATGATCTCGCCCGGCCTGAGGTTCGATGATGGCGACTGGAACTACGACCGCGGCACGAAGCGTTACCAGTGGACGGAGTCCGCGATCGACGAAGCGCGAGCCGCAGAGATTCCGTGGACTGTGGTCGGAATGCACAAGCCATGCCTCACCATCGGGCGGTACTCGTGTGACCCCGGCGAGGACGTCCTCAATCTTCTCCTGAGCGAGCGCGTTGATCTGGTGCTGAACGGGCATGAACACCTTTATCAGCGCACCAAACAATTGGCGATCTCCCGCACCTGCCGAGCCGTGTCGTGGAGCCAGGCCGACAACGCGTGCATCGCCGACAGCGACGCCACGCTCGAGCACGGCGACGGCACCGTGATCGTCACAATCGGCACCGGTGGCAACGACCTGCGCGACGTGATGCCGACGAAGGAGAAGGCTCCCTATTTCGCGGCGTGGTCGGGGCTCAACGCGTCTCCGACTTTTGGATTCTTGGATGTCGCGGTGTCAGAGAGTCGGATTACGGCCAAGTTCATCCGGGCCGGAGCCGGGGAATTCGTCGACGAGTTCGTTATCGAGGCGAATTCTGGAGGGTGATCAGGAAATCGCGGTGACGATGCCCCAGATGCCGGCGCCGATGCCTGACCACAGGACGACGGTTGCGCCGAGCGCAATCATCCAGCCCTGGGCGCGGTGCGTGTTGCGCTCGCCTTGAGCGATCTCAACCGGACGAGCCCAGTTGACCTGGTCGACCGAGATCGGCGCGTACTCGATGGTAGCCGTGTTGCTCATGATTCCCCCGTTGTCCAAGACGCCCCCGCGTCTGTGATCAATGTACGCTTCATTGCGCCAAGTTTTCTACTTAACCCCCGTCTACTGGGGGTAATGAATGTGAACGTCGCAATAATTCCGTCTCCGCCGGTGTTAGCGCAAGTGATTAGTTCAACTACGGAGAAAAATGACTGAAACAGCGACTGCCCAGGCCACCACACCCGACGAGAAGTTGGCGGTGTTCCGTTCCCGCCGCGAACTCGCGGTCGTGCAGCCGAAGGGGAATCTCGCTCTCATCAATACCCAATGGATCGACTCGGAACAGACCGTCTACGGCGTGCCCGGCCGATGGGCTCCTTTGCCTGCGGGACAGGCGGGCTTGGAAGTGATCGCCGATGTTTCCGATGACATCCGCGTGGACGGCGAGATCGTCGACGGGCGAGCGATCGTGCGGGCGAAGAACGATCCGAATCCGAGCGAGGTCGTCTTCAGCGATACCGTTACCGGCTTCGTCATCGCGGGAGAGGACGACAGCTATGCGCTTCGCGTCTGGGATGCGAACTCCGACGACATTCAGGCGTTCGGATCCATCGATAGCTTTCCCTTCAACCCCGAATGGGTCATCACTGCTTCGTTCACCGAGAACCCGGCGGGCACCACGCTCGGGTTCGAGCACTTGAAAGACAGTGGGAAGTCGCGCGAGGAAGTCATTCCCGGCGAGATTCGCTTCGAGAAGGATGGCGTTAAGTACAATCTCGTAGCGTTCAAGTCCGGTCGCGCACTGCAACTCGTCTTCGCTGACGCGACGAACGGCGACAGCACCTACAGCGTGGGTCGCTTCCTTTATGTCGCGCCCAACCCCGACGGCACTATCGTGCTCGACTTCAACCTCGCCGTGCTGCCCCCGTGTGCCTTCAGCTACAACTTCAACTGCCCGCTGCCGCCGAAGCAGAACCGCTTTTCGGTTGCGATCGAAGCGGGGGAGAAGAACGTACTCACCAAGGCTGGGGACCTCTTGCACTGACGGTGTCAGCGAGATTTGGTGGGTCGACCGCGTCGCACTGGATCGGTTCCCAGAGGAACTGCGATGTCCCATCCTGTCGCGATGGCCATCGCAACGAGTGACTCGACCGAACTGAGCCAGCTCAACTCGGCATGAGCCGATGCCAGTGCGGATTCCAACGCGATGAGCGAGGTCAATCGGGTTTGGTCGAGCACGTCGGCAGAGCGACGGGTCTCGTCGAGCTCGGCGATGCGGCGCGACGTTTCGGCGCGCTGCACTCTGATCACGGTCTGAACGTCGACCTCGGGCATCGTCGTGGCGAGACTGACTTTGATCGCGAGCTCATCGCGCCCGCCCGAGGATCGCGGCGTGGCGCTCTCGAACCATTCGGCACAGGCCGCACGTCCATCCGCAGTGATCGAGTAGAAGAGATGCCCCTCGGCATCGGATCCCGCTGGTCGCACGAGTCCGTCGCGGTGCAGCCGGTCGAGGGTGTTGTAGATCTGGCCGACGTTCAATGTCGACGCGGTGCCGGTTCGTCGGTCGAACTCCGCGCGCAACTGATACCCGTAACAGTCGCCAAGGGTAAGAATTGCGAGAATCCCGTGACGCACCGACATTTAGACCACCGTGCTCTTCTGCTCGAGCGCGTCAGCGTAAACGCGCATGACCCGCTCGAGGTAGATGGAGGCGGAGAATGTCTCGCCGTCGATCTGTGCGGCGGCTGAAAGCGTCGCGATGCGCTCCGGATGGCGCACGAGATCAATAAGCACCGAAGCGATCCCTGCGGGAGTGCTGTCTGGCGTGAGGATGCCCGCGTTATCGAGTCCCTCCTTGAGAAGCGGGTCACAGAACACCACCCCGCGAAATCGACTCGTTGCCTCGGCGATGGTCATCGGCTGGTTGTCGAAGCCGACTGACGTGAGAGCGATCACCGAGGACGCGTCGATGAGCTCGATGACGCGTTCGCGGGGGAGCGATCCGTGAACCCGAATGTTCGGGTGTCCGGCGGTTCTGCGCATGAGCTCGGCTCGTTGGCTGCCGTCGCCGACAATGTCGACGTCGAAACCTTGCTCGGTTTCATCAAGGGCGAGCATCGCTGCCTCGGCAAATACGAGGGGACGCTTCTCCGGTTCGCACCGTGCGACCCAAAGCACGCGGAGGCGCCCATCGGACGGTGCGCGAATCAATCGGGGTCTGCGGGACGCGTGCGCGACCGGGTTGGGAATGACCGATACCGGGCTCTGCAGTCCAGAAGCGGCGAGATCACGGGCTTGATGAGCCGACGGCGATATCACCCGATCCGCCTGGCCGGCCATCTCGAGCGTGACGTTACGCAGGAGGTTGTCGGAGTGTCGGGGCGACAACCGATGGATGGGGAGCGGTGAGCGAATGGCGGCGCCAAGGGCCCACCGAAGCAGCGGCGCGAGCAATTGCGGCCACCGGCCCGTGGACTGCCAATAGAAGGTGTGCACGGTGAACACCACGGGTACCCCGAGCGTCCGAGCGGCGACCGTTGCGGCGTGCGCGAGACCGAACTCGGTCTGCAGGTGCACAACGTCGATACGTTCGGTTCGCATGTAGTCGCGCAGGCCGGCGATGATGTGGTCATTCGCGTGCACGACGGGGAACTCAGCCCCCGGGATTGTATAGAGCGGCCGGACGCGAAGGTCGCCGGTTGCCGAGGTCTGCAACCTGCCGTCGAGCCCGCGCGCGGTGGAGATCAGGCGCACACAGTGTCCAGCGCTTTCGAGTGCGGTGCGCTGTTCGACAATCGACGATTGCGCCCCGCCAACGTAGTCCAGAAAGTAATCGCTCACGATGGCGATGCGCATCGGACTCCTTTGTGCTGCTCATCGCCGCGGTGTGGCTCGTCGAAAATGTGTACCCAGTATATTTTGCCGACTCAGCGAATAATCACGACACGGTAACTACACTCTTGTTATTCGCAGCGTTCGTCCGCGATAATTCAACAAACACGGGAAATCCATTCACAGGTCGATGGGGAAGTCGCACCTAAAGAATGGAGAGATCGTGGCTGCATCAACCGCCCGCGGAGTGATCTACGTTCACTCTGCGCCCCGCGCGCTCTGCCCCCACGTCGAGTGGGCGGCAGGTCGCGCCCTTGACCGTGCCGTGAACTTTGAGTGGGCAGACCAGCCTGTGCTCAAAGGATCGAAACGGGCTGAGTTCTACTGGGAGGGCCCCCAGGGGACGGGCGCGCGCATCGCTTCGGCGTTGCGCGGCTGGGAACACCTGCGTTTCGAGGTGACCGAAGACGCCGGGCTCGGCACCGACGGCGGTCGATGGCTGCACACGCCCGATCTCGGAATCTTCTTCGCTCAGACCGATACCGCCGGCAACATTGTCATCCCCGAGGATCGCGTGCGCTACGCGATGGAGCTAGCAGGATCGAACGCCCTCGAGTTGCACCGCGAATTGCGTCTGGCCCTCGGCCAGGCGTGGGACGACGAACTCGAACCATTTCGACACGCCGGTGAATCGAGCCAGATCGTGTGGCTCCACAAGGTTGGATAGCCAAGGCTACCTAACGCGCTGATTACAGGCCGCGGCATCTACGGGTGTTGTTCGCGGAATGCGTTAGTAGACAGAGGGGCTCCCGCCGGAATGGGTACCGGGCGGGAGCCCCTCGCATTCTTGGTGCGCCTAGTAGCTGCGGAACGCTGCCACCGAATTGTGTCCGCCGAAGCCGAACGAGTTGCTGATGGCGAGTAGCGAGCCGTCCCCCAGGCGACGCGGCGAGGTCACGACATCGAGAGGAATTTTGGGGTCCTGCTCCGTGAGGTTGATCGTTGGAGGCGCGATGCGTTCGTAGACGGCGAGAATCGTGAAAATAGCCTCTAACGCTCCCGTTCCACCGAGCAGGTGGCCGGTCGCGGCCTTTGTCGCCGAAACAGGGATGGATGACAGGCGGTCGCCGAAGATGCGAAGCAACGCGTTGTATTCGGCGATGTCTCCGACCGGCGTGCTGGTCGCATGGGCGTTGATGTGCGACACGTCGTCGACAGTGGCGCCCGCCTGTTCCAGGGCCGCGAGCATCGCTCTGGCGGCTGCTGAGCCCTCGGGGTCGGGTGCGGTGATGTGGTACGAGTCGCTTGTCACCGATCCGCCGGCAAGCTCCGCGTAGATCTTCGCTCCGCGGGCGAGAGCGTGCTCTTCGCTCTCGAGCACGATGGCGCCGGCGCCTTCGCCCAGCACGAATCCGTCACGCGAGACGTCGTAGGGCCGCGATGCTGACGCCGGGTCGTCGTTGCGTTTGGACAGAGCTTGCATCGCAGCGAATGAGGCGATCGGCAACGGGTGGATGACCGCTTCGGTGCCGCCGGCTATCACGACGTCAGCCAAGCCCTGCTGGATATGGTCGTAAGCGTTGGAAATCGCCTCGGTGCCCGAGGCGCACGCCGAAACGACGGTGCGAGCGTATGCGCGTGAAGGAATGTTCATGCTGATAGCGGCTGCCGCGGCGTTCGGCATCAGCATGGGGATCGTCATCGGCAGTACGCGACGGGGGCCCTTCTCCTTCAGAGTGTCCCACGCGTCGAGCAGCGTCCAGAGTCCTCCAATGCCAGTGGCATAGTCGACACCGACGCGCAATGGGTCCACGTCGGGTGACCCAGCATCCGCCCATGCTTCCCGCGCCGCGATCAGCGCAAATTGCGCCGACGGGTCAAGACGCTTGGTCTCGACACGCTCAAGCACATCTGAAGCCGGGACTTTGGCTGAGGCTGCAAACGTCACGGGCAGGCCGAGTTCGGCCACCCAACTCTGTTCGAGGGTGCGCACCCCCGACTCGCCCGCGAGCAGTGCGTTCCACGAGTCTCGAGCGGTTCCGCCCAGCGGCGACGTGGCGCCAATCCCGGTAACTACGATCTTCTTGGTCATGACAACAACTTCCTTGTGGATCACGTCGTCAGCGACCCCGCCTCCACGGTGGCGGAGGCGAGGCGCTGACTACGAATTACGCCTGAGCGTTGGTGATGAAGGTTACTGCGTCACCGACGGTCTTGAGGTTCTTGACCTCTTCGTCGGGGATTTTCACGTCGAACTTCTCTTCAGCATTCACAACGATCGTCATCATCGAGATCGAATCGATGTCGAGGTCGTCGGTGAACGACTTGTCCAGTTCGACGGTGTCAGTTGCGATACCGGTCTCATCGTTGATGAGTTCTGCCAGTCCTGCCAGAACTTCTTCGGTGGACAATGCCATGGTGTTTTCTCCTCGCGGGTTGTCGTTTGACCGTGAATCAGCCTAGGGCAGAACCACGACTTGGGCGCCGAAGACTAGCCCGGCGCCGAAGCCGATTTGCAACGCCAGTCCACCACTGAGTCCGGGATTCTCTTCTAAGAGGCGGTGGGTGGCGAGCGGAATGGATGCGGCAGAAGTGTTACCGGTCGTCACGATATCCCGGGCGATCACGACGGTGTCGGGCAGCTTCAACTGCTTGGCGAATTCGTCGATAATGCGCACGTTCGCTTGGTGGGGAATGAAGGCAGCGAGCTGATCGCTCGTCACGCCGGCTGCATCGAGCGCCTTCTGCGCGACCTTCGCCATTTCCCAGACCGCCCAACGGAAGACCGTCTGGCCCTCCTGTCGCATCATCGGCCAAGTGGCCTCGCCGTCGCGGTACTGCTCGAATGTCGCGTCCATGCCGACGGCGTCCCACTTGGAGCCGTCTGATCCCCACACGGTCTGGGAGATGCCGGGGGAATCACTCGGCCCGACTACGGCAGCGCCCGCGCCATCAGCGAGAAGAAACGAGATCGTGCGATCGGTCGGCCGCGCATATTGCGAGAGCTTCTCGGCACCGACAACGAGCACGTACTCGGCGAGACCACTGCGGATGAGGGCATCGGCCTGCGCGATGCCGTAGGTGTACCCGGCGCAGGCCGCAGAGATGTCATAGGCAGGCGCTGGCGTCGCGCCAATGCGGTCGGCGAGGAGCGCAGCCAGCGACGGCGTGACCACTGTGTTACTGATGGTCGACACGAGCACGGCGCCGATCTGGTCTGGGCGGATGCCCGCCTTCTCGATTGCCTCCAGGCTTGCGGTTTCCGCGAGATCGACCGCGTCGACGCCCTTGCTCGCGCGCCGACGCTCAATCACGCCGGTGCGTTGGCGAATCCATTCGTCGCTGGAATCGATGGGGCCAACGATGTCGTCGTTCGGAACGACGAGGTCGCCGCGCGCGGCGCCGATCGAAAGGATGCGCGTGAAATCCGAACCGTGGGACTGGCGAAGGGTTGGCGCGCTCATACTGTCCCATCAATCATTGCGAAGGCCGCCGTGAGGTCGTCCGGGGTCTTGATTGCCACCGTCGGCACCCCTTTCAGCCCGCGTTTGGCGAGCCCGACCAATGCACCCGCCGGAGCGAGCTCGATGATGCCGGTCACTCCCGCCGCAGCAAACGCGTCCATTGTCTTGTCCCACCGTACCGGGGAGGAAACCTGCCCGACGAGGAGATCGACGAATTCGCGTCCGCCGGCCACCAGTGCGCCGTCTTTGTTGGACCAAAGAGGCAGGGACGGGTCGTTCACGGAGAGTGTCGCCGCGAAGGTGCGAAGCTGCTCGACTGCCGGCTGCATGTACCTCGTGTGGAACGCGCCCGCGACCTGCAGGGGAATCACGCGAGAGCCCGGGACAGGGCTTGCCTGCAATGTGGCCAAGGCGTCGAGGGCACCGGCGACCACGATCTGTCCGCCGCCGTTGAAGTTCGCCGGTTGCAGCCCGAGGTCGCCCAAGCGGTTGAGGAGCGCGTCTTCATCGCCGCCGAGAACGGCACTCATTCCGGTCGGTTCACGTGCTGCGGCGGCGGCCATGGCTCGCCCCCGTTCCCGCACGAAGGCGACCGCGTCGGTGTCACTGAGCACTCCGCTCACGGCCGCTGCGGTGACCTCGCCGACGGAGTGACCGGCGACGCCGCCGATCTTGTCACGTCGCCCGTTCTCCAGCAGTGCTGTTGCCGTGATGAGGCCGGCCGCGACGATGAGCGGCTGAGCGATGGCAGTGTCACGGATGGTATCGGCGTCCGAAACGGTGCCGTGCGCCACGAGGTCAATTCCGACGGAATCGGAGATGCTCTCCAATCGAGAGCGGAAGCGCTCGTCGGCGAGCCATGGTTCGAGGAAGCCGGGGGTCTGCGAGCCCTGACCGGGTGCAACTACAACAATCACTGGTTCAGTCTGCCAATCTGTTCGCTCTGGATGGTGTCGGTTCGGCACGAAGAAAACATTGAGGTCTTGTGGGTTGTGCGCAACGAGTTCACTTGCGGCGCCCGCTGTCTGGCTCGGCGATCGCCCCGACCACCAGGGCGGCCTGCAGGATGAGGGCCTCTCGTGCCCCGGTAGCGTCCCAGCCGATGATCTCGCTCACGCGCTTCAAGCGGTAGCGCACGGTGTTCGGGTGCACGAAGAGTTCCCGTGCGGTCGCTTCGAGCGAACGGCCGTTGTCGAGGTAACACCAGAGCGTCGTCAGCAGTTCCGTCGAGTGGCCCTGCAGCGGTTTGTACACGCGGCCGATGAGGGTGGCCCGAGCGAGCGGATCGCCGGCGAACGCGCGTTCCGGCAACAGATCGTCAGCGAGCGCGGGGCGAGGGGCGTTTCGCCACGCACGGGCGACCGCGAATCCGGCAAGCGCGGTTCGAGCGCTCTTCGACGCCTCAACGAGTGAGGCGACTTCGACGCCGAGCACCAGATGACCCGCGCCGAAGTGTGGTTCGAGCGCCCGGGCGATCTCAAGGAACGACATCGGGGCGGGGTGCACATCGTCATCGGCGGGGGCCGGTTCCGCACGCCCGATGACGAGCACGAGGCGGTTGCCTTGCACGCCGATCAGCACATCTGCGTCGAGGTGGCGGGCGGTGCGCCGCAACTGGTCGACATCGACGACGCGCGGTGTGGTGCCGACAAGCACCGATACTTCTCCGTGCCCGTTCCAGCCGAGGGCTGCGATGCGGCTCGGCAGTTCGTTGTCGTGTTCCCCACTCAAAATCGAATCGACGACGAGCGCTTCGAGCCGAGCGTCCCAGAGGCCGCGGGCCTCGGCCGCGCGCGCGTAGACGTCGGCGGCCGCGAAGGCAATTTCGCGCGAGTAGAGCAGGATCGCTTCGCGTAGCGTCGCGTCGGAGTCTTTGACGCGGTGCTCCACCACCTCCACCGTCACGCGAATGAGCTGCAGTGTCTGCTGCAACGTGACCGACCGCAGCAGCTCTCGAGGGGCCGCACCGAAGACATCCGCCGCTATCCACGGAGTCGACGTCGGATCGTCAAACCAGCTGATGAACGACGAGATTCCTGCTTGAGCGACGAGTCCGACCGCAGAGCGGCGCCCCGGAGGCATATCGCCGTACCACGGCAGCGTCTCGTCGAGTCGCTTGAGTGTGGCCGTCGACAGTTCGCCGGTCAGGGTGCGGAGCCACGCCAGTGTTTGCTCCTTGGTGCGGGCCGCCATTCGGGCTAGCTCTCGCCCCCTGCGTTTCCGGTGGTTCCAGCGTTCACGTCGTGCAGGCGGTACTTCTCGATTGCCTGCGCCGACAGGGACGCGTCGACCTTGCCTTGCGCTGCCAGGCGTTGGAGGGCTCGCACGACCACCGACGGACCGTCGATCTTGAAGAACCGTCGAGCGGCAGCGCGAGTGTCCGAGAACCCGAATCCGTCGGCGCCGAGTGTCGTGTAGTCGGCCGGGATGAACTGTCGCACTTGATCGGAGACCGCGTGCATGTAGTCCGTAACTGACAAGACCGGGCCGTCGATGCCGTGAAATTTCTGGGTCAGATACGGAATGGCCGGTTCCTCCTGGGGGTGCAGGAAGTTGTGCTCTTCGGCGGCCAGACCTTCGCGACGCAACTCCGACCACGACGTCACCGACCATACGTCAGCGGCAACACCCCAATCGTCGGCCAGCAGTTGCTGTGCTTCGAGTGCCCACGGTACGGCAACTCCCGAAGCGAGCAGTTGCACGCGAGGACCGGAGGCCGACGATTCCGAAATGCGGTGAATGCCTTTCAGCAGTCCATCGACATCAAGATTCTCGGGCTCGGCCGGTTGCACGATTGGCTCGTTGTAGACGGTGATGTAGTACATGACGTTCGGGTCAGGGTGGGAGCCGCCATACATGCGCTCCAAGCCGTTGCGGACGATGTGGCCGAGCTCATAGCCGTAGGCCGGGTCGTAGGAGACCACCGCAGGGTTGGTCGACGCGAGCAGCGGCGAGTGTCCGTCGGCGTGCTGTAGACCCTCACCGGTCAGCGTCGTGCGCCCGGCCGTTGCGCCGATGATGAAACCGCGCGCCATCTGGTCGCCAGCCGCCCAAATAGCGTCGCCGGTGCGCTGGAATCCGAACATCGAGTAGAAAACGTAAACCGGGATCAGCGGTTCGCCGTGGGTGGCGTAGCTCGTGCCGACAGCGGTGAACGACGCGAATGCGCCCGCTTCATTGATGCCGGTGTGGATGATCTGCCCCTGTGGGCTCTCTTTATAGGCCAGCAGCAATTCTCGGTCGACCGAGGTGTAGGTCTGGCCGTTGGGGTTGTAGATCTTCGACGTCGGGAAGTAAGCGTCCATTCCGAAGGTGCGCGCCTCATCCGGAATGATCGGAACGATTCGGTGGCCGAAGTCTTTCGCGCGCAGGAGGTCTTTGAGAAGGCGGGCGAATGCCATCGTGGAGGCGATCTCCTGCTTACCCGAACCCTTCTTGGTGATGGCGTATGCCGAATCGTCGGGCAGGGCGACCTGGGTGTACTTCGAGCGGCGCTCTGGAACGTAGCCGCCGAGCGCACGGCGCCGCTCGTGGAGATACTGGATGGCCTCGTCGCCGTCGCCCGGGTGGTAATACGGCGGGAGATACGGGTTCTCCTCGAGCTGCGCATCGGAGATCGGAATGCGCATCTCGTCACGGAACTGCTTGAGGTTGTCGAGCGTGAGCTTCTTCATCTGGTGCGTCGCGTTGCGGCCTTCGAACGACTTGCCGAGACCGTAGCCCTTGACCGTCTTCGCCAGGATGACGGTGGGTTGACCTTTGTGCTCGGATGCAGCCTTGAACGCCGCGTAGACCTTGCGATAGTCGTGACCGCCGCGCTTCAGGTTCCAGATCTTGTCGTCGGAGTAGTCCTTCACGAGCTCGAGTGCTCGCGGGTCGCGACCGAAGAAGTTCTCGCGGACGTAGGCGCCGTCTTCGGTCTTGTAGGTCTGATAGTCGCCGTCTGGGGTGCGGTTCATCAGGTCGCGGAGTGCGCCCTCATTGTCGCGCGACAGCAATTCGTCCCACTCCCTGCCCCAGATGACCTTGATGACATTCCAGCCGGCACCGCGGAAGAAGCTCTCGAGTTCCTGGATGATCTTGCCGTTGCCGCGCACCGGACCATCGAGACGTTGCAGATTGCAGTTCACCACGAAGTTCAGGTTGTCGAGACCATCGTTGGCCGCGAGCTGCAGCGCGCCGCGGCTCTCGACCTCGTCCATTTCGCCGTCTCCGAGGAATGCCCAGATCTGACTGTCGGACGCATCCTTGATGCCGCGGTTCGTCGCGTACTTGTTGAGTTGGGCCTGGTAGATCGCGTTGATCGGACCGAGTCCCATCGACACGGTCGGAAACTGCCAAAAGTTCGGCATCAGGCGCGGATGCGGATACGACGACAGCCCGCCCGCCTCATGCGATTTCTCTTGGCGAAACCCATCGAGCTGATCGGTGCTCAGCCGGCCTTCGAGGTAGGCGCGAGCGTACATTCCGGGGGATGCGTGGCCTTGGTAGAACACGAGGTCGCCGCCGCCTGCGTGATCCGGGCCTCGGAAGAAGTGATTGTGTCCGACTTCATAGAGTGCGGCGGAGGAGGCGTAGGTGGAAATGTGACCGCCGACACCGATGCCTGGACGTTGGGCCCGGTGCACGGTGATGGCTGCGTTCCAGCGGATCCAGGCGCGATAACGGCGCTCGATGTCTTCGTCGCCAGGAAAGTCGGGCTCGTTGTCGGCGCCGATCGTGTTGATGTAGTCGGTCGTCGGCACCATAGGCACGCCAAGGTGCAGTTCTTTCGAGCGCTTGAGCAAGCTCAGCATGATCTCGCGACCGCGTTGGTGCCCGTGTTCCGCAACGACGGCGTCGAGTGACTCTTGCCACTCCGCTGTCTCTTCAGGGTCCTGGTCGGTGTGGGTTACCGAATACGGGTCCTGATCATTAACCGACACGCTTGACCTCTTTCTGGTGGAGACAGATCCTCGGCTGATGCGTGCAGCGTGGCGATCGGGTTGCGATTGCTCTGCACTGGGCAGCCCAACCAATTCTAGGCGCGTGGTGGGGTGCGTCGCGCCGCGGTCGCAGCGCCGCATTAAGATTTGGACGCACAGCGATTTCGAGGCGGGTGACAAGGGGGGTTGTGATGGTGTTGGCCATCGGGTCTCTCGCTCCCGAATTCTTGTTACGAGATCAGCACGGACGAAGCGTGGTCGGGTCATCCCTCTTCGCATGGCGGCCGTCACTGTTGGTGTTCCTGCCGCTCGCCTTCACCCCGACCTGTTCCCGAGAACTCTCCGATCTCGCGACATTATCGATGCGGGCGATTGCGCACGATGAACGCTCGGTTACCGTCTTCGCGATAAGTACGGACTCAATGGCCACGTTGCGCGCGTGGGGCGATGCCAAGGGCGTGTCCTTTCCGTTGCTATCGGATTTCTGGCCGCACGGCGACGTTTCCCGGGCGTTCGATGCCTTCGATGACGAAGTCGGCCATCCGACTCGCGTGAGCTATCTCATTGATCGCGGCGGGGTCATCCGGGAGTCCTTTGTCAGCGCCCCGGGCGAGACTCGACCGCTCGCCGACTATCGACGGGCCATGGCAGCTCTCGACCAATAACAACTACAGCGGCCGGAGATGCACCGTCATCATGAAAGAGACATCGTGGTCGGTCGATTCGTATGCGTGAAATTCGCCCGCGCCGAACGTCACGGCGCAACCTGCGCCGACATCTACGGTCTGTTCGCCGACAGTAAGCCGGAGGGTGCCGGCGGTCACCACGATCGATTCGCTGATGCCATCGGAATGGGGTTGGCTCGCGTAGTTCACACCGGCTGTGAGCGTCCACGACCAAACCTCCGCTCTTGCGGGGCCGGCGGTGGTGAACAGCAATCGAGCCCAACTGCCGGCGTCGTCGTGCCATAGCGGTTCGATCGTTGCGGGGTCGACCACGAGAATAGTGGGTGGATCTCGTGATTCGAGCAGGTCGGATACCGATATGCCGAGGGCATCGGCGATTCCCGCGAGAGTTGACAGCGTGGGGTTGCCACGTCCGGCTTCAAGGGCGACTACCGCGGCCTTGCTCACGCCCGCGGCAGACGCAAGTTGCGCCAAACTCACTCCTCGCCGCGAGCGGTGCGCGCGCACTGTTTCGCCGACGTGGGTGGGATTCGCTGGTGCCATGGCTTCTCCTCTTCTTGGGGTCATCATAATGACCGTCCGGTTGTTATGATGTCCCGATGCTCGCTGTCCTCATTGCAACCCTCAGTTCCATCCTCTATGGAATCGCCGATTTCATCGGCGGAGCGGCGAGCAAACGCGCTCACGTCTTGCAAGTGGTGGCGGTATCCGCTCCCGCAAGTCTGCTGGTTGAACTGGCGATGATTCCCATCTTCGGAGCGACGTGGTCATGGGCTGCGATCGGGTGGGGCGCCTTATCCGGCGTGGCGTCGGCGGCCTCCTTCACGCTGCTCTATGCGGCGCTGGCCCGTGGTCCCATGGGCGTTCTTTCGCCGATTACTGCAATCGTTTCTGCGACGGTGCCGGTCACGGTGGGAGTCATCGCTGTGGCGATGACTCCCACAATATGGACGATTGCGGGGCTCGTGGTCGCGACGCCAGCAGTCGTGCTGCTGTCGGTCGGGTCTTCTGGCGGGGTGCGGGTGCGCACCTCGTCTGTGCTCATCGCCGCCGGCGCGGGTCTGGCCATCGGAACCCAACTCGTGACCCTGCACGCTGCTCCCAGCGATTCGGGAGTCGTGCCTCTCATCGTGGGACGAGCAGTCGCGTCACTGATACTGGGGATCGCGGCAGTTGCTGTGTTGTCCCGCCTTCGACCAGCGCGTCCTTCGCGAGCCCTGTTGGGATGGGCCGCTCTTGCCGGCGCACTCGACTCGCTCGCCAATCTGGCCTTCCTGATCGCATCGCGGCTGGGCGACCTCGCTGTCAGCGGGATGATCGTTGCGCTGTACCCGGCAACGACCGTGATTCTCGCGCGGATCGTGTTGCGGGAACGCCTGGGGCGACGCGCGACGCTCGGCCTCGTCCTCGCGTTGGTCGCCGTCGCGCTTTTGGCGCAATGACCGTTCTGGCGTCAACCGAGCAGAGACACCGCGCGGGCGATCACGAGCGCGAGGAGCACAAACCCCGCGAACGACTCGAACATCATGAGCGCCTTCGCCCGGTGCGAGAGCGGCATCGCGTCGGTTGGGCTGAATGCCATCGAGTTCGACGCGGAAAAGTACAGGTAGTCCAGGTAGCCCGGGACCCAGTCGCTCGTGACCGACGATCGCGCAGCGACCTCTGCGACGGCATCGTGGTCCTCGTCTTGGGGAAATCGGAAGTCTGCGACGGGTAACTCGCCCCGTGGTCGATGTCGTCGAGCCACTGGGCCTCCGCGATCGAGTTCCCAATAGATGAGCGCGAACCCGATCACATTAGTAACCCAGACCTGCAGCGCTGCGAGCAGAATGCCGGAGCCATCGTTATTGTGCGCAACGACCAGTTGTGTCACGAGCTGCGCGAACGCGACCAGATTCGCGCAGGTGACGAGAACCGCGAGTCCGACGGACAATCGGCGCGACCACGTGCTCTCGCGGTGTAGTCGCCGCGGGTTGAGCGCGATGAGCGGCGCGAGCATCGCAAGACCCAGCCCGACCGCAACATAGCGAACCTCAGGAAGGAAGCTGCTCGGCAGTAACGCATACAGCGCGAGTGCGACCAAGGTTGCGACCAGCACCGGCCACCGATGCTCTGCCGTGGCGGAGCGCGCGACGTCGGATGCCATGGCGCTGATTGTATGCCTGTATATTGGTCACGCGTTGGTGCGATCCTTGCACGAACGGGCCTTTAGCTCAGTTGGTAGAGCGCCACGTTTACACCGTGGATGTCATCGGTTCGAGCCCGGTAGGGCCCACTATGTACCGTGCTCTGTCGCTTGAGCGATTTTCACGATACGTTCAGCACATGATTCGCCAACGACGGCGCATGACAGGCCTTGCTGCCATAATCCTCATCACCACCGGCTTCGTGGCCATCGGTGAACTGCCCGCCTCGGCGAGCTCCTCATCCTCCTACGTCGCTCTCGGTGATTCTTACGCGGCGGGCGTGGGTACTCCACTGATCTCGGGGCCACTGTGCATTCAGGGCGCGGCCGGATACCCGACACAACTTGTCGCCGCGGGTGGCCTCGCGCCGGCGGTGAACCGGGCCTGCGCTGGAGCAACGCTGGCAGACGTCGTGACGTACCAATTGCCCGCCCTTCCGCCGGGCACGTCGGTTGTCACTGTGACGGTCGGCGGCAATGATCTCAACGTCAGCGGAGTCGCAGCAGCGTGTGCGACCGACCCGACAGCGGTTGTCTGCCAGACGGCGATCGCCACCGCAACCGCCACGTTGAATTCGTCAGCGTTCACTAAAGGGTTGTACTCGACTCTCTCGAAGGTCGCTCAAGCTGCGCCGGGTGCTCGCATCGTGGTCACCGGGTATCCCTACCTCTTCGATTGGAGCCTGACGACGGACCCGGTTCGCGGATCCGCGGTGAAGGCGATAAATCAGGCGACGACCGTGCTGAACGCCAAGATCGCCTTGAGCGTCGTCGCGTTGAAGTTTCAGCGCGTGAATATCGCCTACGCCGACGTCTCGATCCCGTTCCTCAAGCACGGCATCGGCTCCGCTGATCCCTGGATCAACACCAACCCAACGGATGCCGGCATCTTCCATCCGACCGCGGTTGGGTATGCGGCATATGCGGCGGCTGTGCGGTCGAAACTCTGATCGGCAACAGAAACGGTAGTGCGCGTTACGGCAGGATGCGCGCGTAGGCGCGCCAGCCGCCGAACTCGCTCACATCCGTCGCGTCGTTGAGTGCCCACGGTTCACAAACGAAGCCGTGCACGCTTGTTCCGTTGTGCAGTTCCACCGTGCCGATGGCGAGGGGTGACGGAACGAGCGCCACGAATCTGCCGAAGCCCTCGGGGCTGAGTCGGTAGACCTCGAGTTCAATCGAGATTCCACCGGTCACGACCCGCTTCAGTCCGGGCTTCGGTGGTGTTGTGTTCGGCAGGGCGAATAGCCGGTAGTTGCCACTCGTGCGGGTGCGGGCTACGAGTTGCGCGTCCAAGTTCGTCAGTTGTGAATGCAAGGGCATGCCCTCCAGGTGAGCGCCGACCACGGCAACGTCAAAGTACGCGGACTGCTCGGCCGGTGTTGCGTCGAGTGTGAACGAACTGGGTCGCGCAGCGCCCGTCGCTCCGAGTGGAACGCTCGCGAGTGCTTCGACCATCGTCGCTATCGAGGCGAGTGCGGCATCCGACCCGCTACGACCACTCACCGTGATTCCGAACGGAAGCCCCGCTGCGGTGAATGCGGTCGGCACGGCTACGGCAGCCAAGTCGAGGATGTTCGTGAACGTGGAGAATCGACCGAGCAGAGCGTTCTTCGCGACGGGATCGGCCTCCATCTCTTCGACCGTGAATGTGCCGGTGACCGTCGGCGTCACGAGCGCGTCAACATCGGCCCACAACGGCGACAGCGACGAGGCCACCGCTCGCGCCGTCGCGAGGTCTCGAAAGACCGTCGCTCCCGAGATCGTCCTGCCCTTGTCTACGATCGACCGCGTGACCGGGTGAATCGCGTCAGGGCGCGCATCGAGAAAGCGCTCGACACTCGAGAAACGTTCCGCCAGCCACGCGCCTGAATAGAGCTTGTCCCCGATGTCGAACAGAGCCGAAAAATCGATCTCCCTCAGCGTGACGCCCGCGTCTGTCAACATCGTGAGGGTGCGCATCCAGGCATCCGCGAAGTCGTCATCGACGAACGCGGCTGACGTTGGCGATGGAATCGCTATGACGAGCTCTGATGGTTTCGCTGCTGCGGGAACCGCCTGAGGCAGCGGAAGAGCGCGCGATCCCGGGTCTTTCGGGTCGACGCCGGCGATAGTCGCGAGCACTGCGGACCCGTCGGCGACCGTGAGAGAGAAAACCGTGACGCAATCGAGTGACGCGCACGCGGGGAGCATGCCTCGGGAGCTCACCAGACCGATGCTCGGTTTTAGGCCGACAGTGTTCGTGAGCGCCGCTGGCACCCGGCCAGAACCGGCGGTGTCGGTGCCCAGCGCGAAGGTAACCAGCCCCGCCGAAACGGCTACGGCGGAACCAGAACTCGAACCGCCCGAAATGCGCGAGTCATCGAACGGCGTCCGCGGTGCCCCGTAGGGGGACCGAGTGCCGTTCAATCCCGTCGCGAACTGGTCGAGGTTGGTCTTGCCGATCAGGATGGCACCCGCCGCGAGCAACCGAGCGCACGACGCCGAGTCCTCATCGGGCACATAGGCGAACTCCGGGCACGCCGCCGTGGTCGCAAGCCCCAGCACATCGATGTTGTCCTTCACCGCGAAGGGCAATCCCCACAGCGGTGTGTTGGGGTCGTCGGGCCCGCCGGGAAGGTTGAGTGCGGCGCGGATGGCCGCACCCTTGTCGACCATCGAGATCCACACCGCGTCGTTTCCGCGCGCGGCGATGCGATCGTAGATCGCCCCAACGACCTGCACCGGTGTGAGGGCGCCAGAGCGATATGCCGCGTGCAAGCGGGTGCGGTCGAGTGATTCGATGGAGTCGATGTAGGGGAGAGCGACGGATGGCGCGCGACGTTCGTCGATCATTAGCTCAGCGGCGACGACAGCGACTCGATGAGGGCGGAGGAATCCGCTACCGCCCCGAAAACACCCCCTTGCATTTTCACCATGTTGAGCGCCGCGAGGTAGTTGCTGTAATCAGTTGCACCCGTGCAGTCTGACAGGAGGAGGCACTCGTAACCGCGATCATTTGCGTCGCGCATTGTCGTGTGCACGCAAACGTCCGTGGTGATTCCGGTGAGGATGATGTGGGTAATCCCGCGGTTACGCAGCAGCAGGTCGAGATCGGTCGCATAGAACGCGCCCTTGCCCGGCTTGTCGATCACGAGCTCGCCGGCGATGGGCGCGACCTCGGGAACGATCTCCCAACCGACTTCTCCTCGCGTGAGAATCCGGCCGCAGGGCCCGAGGTCGCCGATGCCGGCCCCGATCTGCTTCGAGCGCCACAACTTGTTGGGCGGGAGGTCGGCGAGATCCGGACGATGTCCTTCGCGGGTGTGCACGATGAACAATCCGGCCTTCCGCGCTTCTTCGAGAATGCGTTGAGTCGGCAGAAGTCCGGCGCGAGTAAGCGAAAGATCGTAGCCCATGCTGTCGACGTAGCCACCCGGGCCGCAGAAATCGACCTGCCAGTCGATGTTGATGAGGGCGGTTTTCTCCGGACGGAAGCTGCCGTCATAGGGCCAGTTGTACGGCTCAGCGGCGACGGGCCCGAAGTGGACGCTCGTGGACGAGGGTGTGGTCGTGCTCATGATGAAATCCGTTCGTGTGAGGGGAGCAAGGGCAGGGCATGGAGGACGTCCGCCGTCGATCCGACAGCGCCGAATATTCCACCAGACATCTCGATCATCGACCGGGCTGATGGGATCAGGGATTCGTCGTACGCGACGCAGGCGTCGAGCACGAGTAGGCATTCGTACCCGCGATCGTTCGCGGAGCGCATCGTCGAGTGCACGGTCGTTTCGAGCCCGGCGCCGACGATCAGGATCCGTTCAACGGAGCGTTCGCGAAGAATGGGTTCGAGCGCGCTTCCGAAGAAGCCGTCGATGCCCGCGGATGCGGTGCTCGCGTCGGGTGCAAGCGACGAGAACCAGGAACCGGCGGGTGCGTTTGCGTGCTGCGGTGGTGCTGTCGTCACGCGGATGACCGGACCCCCGCTCTCTCGCACCGCTGAGGCGAGTGCGTACACTGATGCCGCAACAGTGGCGCACGCGGACTCGTCGGCCTCGGGGATGGCCGCTCGCGGTGCCACCACGACCAGAGCCGTATATTTTCCCGTGAGGTCGGCGTTCCACGGCCACGCGTAGGGGGTGGTGCCGGCGACATACGCCGGCACCACCGTTCCTGCTGTGTGGTCATGCATTGTTAGTTGCCGAGCGTGCCCACGACGCCCTGGACGAAGTAGTCCATGCCGTCGACCTCTGCGTAGCTCGGCGTCGATCCTTCGGGAACAACGACGGCACCGTCTTGGCCGAGAACTGGTCCGACGAAGGGGGAGCCTTCCTCAGTGCCGAGCCACGCTTGGGCCTCCTCGATGCTCGACTGGGTCTCGCTCGAGACAAGCGGACCGTAAGCGGCGAGCACGAACGGGTTGGTGCCCGTCTTGTAGCCCACTCGGTAGTTGTCGTTGAATTCGCTGCCGACGAAGTCGCCGTCGAGGATAGTGCCGACAATTTTCTCGTAGAGCGGCGCCCATTCCCATACCGCGCCGGTGAGCCATCCCTCGGGAGCGAGGCTCGACGCGTCGGCGTGGTAGCCGACGGTCATCGCCCCCGCCGCCTCTGCGGCGCCGATGATCGTGGAGGTGCAGTCCTGGTGCTGGGTCAGAACGTCGACGCCCTGCGAGAGAAGGCTTGCGGCCGCTTCGCGTTGCTTGCCCGGGTCGCACCAACTCGATGTGCTGACCGTGATGGTCTCGACGTCGGGGTTCACCGATTGTGCGCCCCGCGTATAGGCGTTGATGTTCGCAATGGTCTGCGGGATTGGGAACGCGTAAATGTATCCGAGCTTGTTGGATTCGGTGGATAGCCCAGCGGCGATACCGGCGAGATACATTGGCTCGTACACAGTGCCGAAGTACGTTCCGCTGTTCTCCGGAATGTCGCTCGTAATGGTGTTGCCCTGTTGGATGACAACGACATCGGGGTGTTCCTCCGCCACGGTCAGAGCGGCGTCAAGGTGTCCATAGCTGGTTGCGAAGATGATCTTCGCGCCCTTGTCGATCATCTGCTCCATGGTCGTGGCCGCGTCGTCGCTCTCCGGAACGTTTTCTGCGGTCAGAACCTCCAGATCGGGGAATGCCTTGGCGATCTCCTGGCTGCCTTCGTAGACGGCTTGGTTGTATCCGAAGTCGTCTTTCGGTCCGACCATGATGAATCCGATTGCGGTACCTCCCGTGCCGGGGGCTCCGGAGGAATCGGTGGATGCGGTTGTGTCGACCGCGGGCGAACATCCGGCGAGGGCCAAGGCGACCGCCGCGCCGACGGCGGCTGTCGAGAGAAGTGACTTTCGTGCGATTTTCATGCTGTTTCCTTCCGAGTTGCGCGAGAAGACGCGCGCTGGAAGCCGACGCGGGGAGCGGTCAGCCTGTGCTGCTGTGGTGCGGAATGCCGTGCTGGTGCTGATGCTGGTGTGGTGCAGAGGAGAGGTCGATCAGGTTTTCGCGGGTGGAGCATTCTCAAACACGCGTTTGAGCTCATCGGGCGCCGCGGACAGCGTCCGCTTGCCCAGAATCGCAAGAACGGCGAGGGTGAGAACGAAGGGGATCGCGTCAAGCGCGAACTGATTGACAATGACGCCGCGTGCCTGCAGCGCCGGAGCGAGTGCGAGCGCGGCACCGAACAAGTACGCGCCGCCCATGATGATGATGGGATTCCACGACGCGAAGATGACGAGGGCGATGGCGATGAATCCGCGCCCGGCTACCATGTTCTCGAACCAGGTCTGGGTGTAGGCGATCGAAAGTTGTGCGCCGCCGATTCCCGCGAGCGCTCCGCCTGCGGTGATCGCCCAGGTGCGCACGGTGCGGATGCTGTAGCCATTGACACTCAGTGCTTCCGACCGCTCGCCCGCGGTGCGCAGAAGCAGTCCCGCGCGCGTGCGGAAGAGCACGAACCAGATCACGGGAACAACGACGAAACTCAGATAGACGAGCGGATCCTGATTGAACAGCACTGGTCCGACGAACGGGATGTCGGACAGCCCGGGGATGGCGATCGGCGAGAAGCCTGTGACGGACTTGCCGACATAGGTCGATCCGAACAGAGACGTGAGTCCGAGCGCGAGAAACAGCAGGGTGAGGCCCGAGGCGAATTGGTTCGCCCCCCTCCACACCACGAGCACAGCGTGAATAGCCGACAAGAAGGCACCGGTGAGTGCGCCCGCGAGCACTCCGAGCCACGGGTTTCCGGATTCGACGGTCACTATGTATGCGCCCAATGCGCCCATGAGCATCGAGCCCTCGATTCCGAGGTTGACCACGCCGGAACGCTCGGAAACGGTCTCGCCTAGCCCCGCGTACATGATTGATGTGCCGCCGCGCACAGCGCCGGTCATCACGTCGATGATGAGACTCACAGTGCCTTCTCCTTCGAGCGGGTCCAGCCGAGCACCGCAACGAGGATGAGCGCGGTGAGAATGTTGACAGTCGCTGCCGGCAACTGAGCATCGAGCTGCAGGCTGTCACCGCCGACGGCGAGGGCGGCGAAAACAAAGGCCGCGACCAAGATCGGAAGCGGTTTGTGCGCAGCGAGCCAGCTCGCGAGGAAGCCAAGGTAACCGAACGAGGCTCCGAAGCCTGGCCGCAGCTTGTATTCGGTGCCCGCAAAGTTGATCATCCCGGCAAGGCCCGCCAGAGCGCCGCCGACGAGGAGCGCGCTCAGGAGCAGGGCCGCAACCGGCATGCCCGCTCGGCGAGCCGCCTCGGGGTTGCCGCCCGCGACCGAGATGCGAAACCCCCATCGCGTGTAATTGAGAACGAAGTAGACAGCCGCCGCTGCAATGACGGCGAGCAGGATGCCGATGTTCACGCCGGTGCCGGTCACCACCGGGATCTTCGCTGCGTCTGCGAGTTCCCTGGTGCTCGGCTGGCCGGTCGACGATTCACGCCAGGGCTGGTAGATGAGGAACAGCAGGAGATCGAGGGCGACAAAGTTGAGCAACAGCGTGCTGACCGCTTCGTTCACTTTCACCGTCAGCCGCAACAGGGCCGCAATCCCCGCCCACGCGGCGCCTGCCGTCATGCCGGCGACGATCATCAGGATGAACACGACGGTTCCGGGCAGCATGCCGTCGAGAAGAAGTGCGGTACCGGCCGCGGCAACCGCACCGATTATCAACTGTCCTTGGCCGCCGACGTTCGTGAGGCCGGCTCGGGCGGGAACGGCCACCGCAAGGGCGGCTAACACGATCGGCGCCATCTTGATGATGATCTCTTCAACCGATTTGGCGCGGCCGAAGGTGGAGATCCACATGTCGACGAAGACCTCCGTTGGCGATGAACCCTTCGCGACCAGGAGCACGCTGAAGATCGCGAGCGCCCCGAGAATCGCCGCAGTCCAGCGCAGCGTGACCGCCCCGACCCGGTGCCAGTCCACGACGCGGGTGCGTTCTGGGATGAGCGGGATCAGCCCCACGTCGCCGGTCATGCCGCGCCGCCCAACATGAGCCGACCGATGTACTGGCGGTCGAAGTCCGCGTAGTCGACGATCCCCGAGACGTGGCCGTCGTGCATCACGACGATGCGGTCGGCGATCGCCATCAATTCGTCGAGATCCTCCGACACCATCAGCACGCCAGCTCCTCCACGCCGCCGCTCGAGCAGAATCTCCTGCGTTCGGTTGACGTTGGCGACGTCGAGTCCCCGGCTCGGATAGGCGGCGACCACGAGCGAGCAGTCGATAGACAGTTCTCGCGTCAGTACAACTCGCTGGATGTTTCCTCCCGAAAGTTCACTCACTCGGCGATGCGGGGGCGCAATGCGCAACTGCATTCGTTCGTTCGCGGTGTGGGTCTTTCGTCGAATGGCTGCCCAGTCGATTCCCACTCCTTTGCGGGGGAGTGCGCGACCGTCGAGTGCCATATGCTCCAGCACGCTCAACCTGCTCACGACCGCATCGGATACCGGGTCTTCGGGCACGCTCACAGCTCCGGCGCGGATGGCGTCGGTCGGACGACGCGTCTCGGTACCGCTCAGGATGACCCGGCCCGCGGAGGTTGGACGAAGGCCGAGTGCGACTTCGCACAGCTCGCGCTGCCCGCTACCGGCAACACCAGCGATTCCAACAAGCTCACCCCGGCGTACCTCGAAGCTGATCCCCTTCAGGGCTTCGTGGCCCCGATCGCCAAGGGCGCGCACATCGACGAGGTGGAGAACGGGACGATCGTCGTCGTGCTTGGCGCCCGGCGTGCGGTCGGCCTGGATGGTGTCGACAGCCCTGCCCACCATCGCTTCGATGAGTTCGTCGTTCGTGTAACCTGCGGGATCGACTCCCTCGAGAATCGGCACGCCGCCGCGAAGCACGGTCACCCGGTCGGCGATTGCTCGAACTTCGCCGAGTTTGTGAGTGACGATGACCACGCCGAAACCGGAATCGCGGAGTTGGCGTACGACGCTGAAGAGTGCGTCGACTTCCTGGGGTGCGAGCACGCTGGTGGGCTCATCGAGGATCACCAGTCGAGCTCCCGTCATGAGCACCTTCAGAATTTCGACGCGTTGACGTTCGCCGATCGAGAGGTGGCGAACCTTCGCCTTCGGATGCACGGCGAGCCCGTGCTGTGCGCTCGCGTGCTCGATCTTCTTGGCGATCGCGTCGAGCCGCAGGAGTTGCCCGCCTGGCAGTGACAGGGCTACGTTCTCGGCGACGGTGAGGGCTGGCACGAGACGGAGGTCCTGGAAGACCATGCCGATGCCGAGGCCGCGCGCCTCGGCCGGGTTTCCTGGCTCGACACGTGCGCCATCGATCTGCATCTCGCCTGAGTCGGGCTCGTAGATGCCGTAGATCATCTTGAGCAACGTCGATTTGCCGGCGCCGTTCTCGCCCACGAGCGCGTGCACTTCGCCGGCGAGCACGTCGAGGTTCACGCCGGTATTCGCCTTGACCTCACCGAAGTGTTTCGTGAAGCCGGTCACGCTCAAGATGGGCGGTGTCGAACTGCTGGGGTGTGCCACGTCGATTGCCTCGTTTCGAATGGGAGTGTCAGCGTCGTGATCGACGATTGAGCGCCATCTGGGTGATGGCGTGCGCGGCTCGTTCCTCGACGACGCGCATCGAAGCGCCGATGTGGCTGCGGAGTCGGTCGGTGGCGAGCACGAGATCGCGCATCAACACCGCTTCGAGAATCCCGAGGTGTTCGTCGATACTCACATCGATGCGGTCGGCATCGAGAAAGTCGTGCATGCGCACGGGACGGATGCGCGCATTGACTGTTTCCAAGGTTTCGGTGATCACGATGTTGCCCGCGGCGCGACTGAGACCGACGTGGAAGGACTCATCGAGTTCGATGAACGTTCCGTCGGGTTCGGGCGGGTCGAGACGAATCTGTCGCCAGCGGTCGCGCAGTGGTTCGAGAATCGCGAGGTCGTGGTCATAGCCGTGCTCGGTCGCACGCGTGAGTCCGCGCAGTTCAAGCACGAGACGCAGTTCGTAGAGATCGCGGAGATCGATGAGATCCGGTTCGGCGATAAAGTAGCCGCCGTCGGCGTAACGGTTGAGGAGACGGTCCGCGTGCAGCCGCATGAGCGCCTCGCGCACCGGCGTGCGGGAGACGCTGAGCTGTTCCGCGAGAGTCTCTTCTGCGAGCCGTTGGCCGAAGGGAAATTCACCGACGAGCACCATTTTGCGGATGCGCAAGTACGCCTGCTCTCGGCGGGAACGTGCGTCACCGTTGGGCGCCTTCGCGGCGGGACCCACACCGGACGTCGCCGGCGGCACTGGAGGCACCGGCGGATGCGACCCTGTATGGGGCTCTGTATACATGCTGAAGATCGTCCTCCGACGGTGTTTCGGTGATTCGCTCGCTTCGTAACGATCGTGTGAACGGCATCCGGTCTCGCGAATCGGTGGCCTAGTCGGTCGCTAACGTTCTCGACATGCCACGCAAACGCTTGCTGTTGATTCACGGCGTCGCAACTCGAGGCGACGTCTTCTCCCCGGTGATCACTGAACTTGCTTCCCTCGGGGTCGACGTTGACATCGACGCGCCTGATCGTCCGGCGACAGGTGAACTCGCTACTGAACTTCGCTGGTTGGCGCCCCGCGCCGAAGACGCGTTCGTCGTTGGGTTCAGCGGCGGTGCGACCTTGGGACTCGCCCTTGCCGCAACATCCACCCGCATGCGCGCCGCTCTTCTTCATGAACCGGCCGTCGGATCCCTCGCGCCCGGCTTGCTCGCTCCGGTCGCCTCGGCATTCGAGCGCGACGGGTATCTCGGCTTCGGGCGAGCTCTGTATGGCTCAAGTTGGACGGCTGACATGTGCGCGGAAGATGGGGCATCCGTCGGCCGCGAGCTGCCGATGTTTCGCGCCTTCGAGCCCGAAGCCGCCCATCGCGCGCAAGGCCGCGTGGTCATCAGCGTTGGTGCCACGTCGCCAGAGCCGCGCCAGCAAGCCGCCTCGGCGCTGCGAGAGGCGTTCGGGTACGAAACGGTCGAATTGCCTGCGAGTGGGCATTTCGCGGTCGTCGACAATCCGCGCGAGTTCGCCCGCCACGTTCGCGCGTTGATCGAATCGAATAGCTGATGCGATCTCCGCTGTTCACGGCTCGGCGACCGGCCATTCCGGCAGGGCACCGTTAATATCAGCGCCATGGAGAGCAGCCGGAGATCCCGCCGCGCGAGCCGCCCGACTGATGACTCCGATGCGGAGGATACCGGAGAATTCAGTCCAGACGACCTTCCGGCGTCGACCGGGCGACGCCGCTCGAACTACCTGCCACCGGAGTCGGGACTGCGGATGCCCGGCGCCCCTGAACCGATTGCGCCGCCGTCCCACATCGACGACGACGAACTCGCGTCTGCACTCGCTGCCCAGTTGACGCCGTATCGACACACGGCATCCACCCCGATCGTGAATGCCGCCGCGGCACCGATCGAGACGGCCCTCGCCGAGTCGGCGCCGATTGAACCGGCGTCCGCGAAGGCACCGATCGAGACTCCACTGCGTCGCCCTCGAACCAATCGGTCCGCGCCGGTCGACGAAGAAATGGAATTGGATTGGCAACGGGAAGCCGAGCGGGCCGCCGGGCTCGCCACGACTCGCCCGCGCAGCCGCCATCGGCTGGACGCGAGCGACGATGTCGTTGCCGAACGTGTGACCACGGCATCCACCGACGCGGCGGAGATCGGCTCGGCTGCGGTCGACACTTCCGGCGTCGAGCCGGCGCACTACGAGGCGACGAGTGATCTTCCCCAGATCCTCCGGAGCCGACCACGGGCGCGGCAACCCGTGCCAGAACTCGAGGAGAGCGGACTCGGCCCAACCCGCGTCGAGGAGAGGCTGGGGCGAGCCACGCGGATGTTCTGGCTCTGGTTCGCTGCGAACTCGTCCGTCGTGAGTGTCGGTCTCGGCGCGGTCGTGTTCTCGCTCGGGCTGAGCCTCAGGCAGGCTCTCGTGGCAGTGTTCGTGGGCATCGCTCTTTCCTTCCTGCCTCTAGGGCTAGGCACTCTCGCGGGCAAGCGCAGCGGCCAACCCACGATGGTGGTATCCCGTGCCACGTTCGGCATCGTCGGGAATGTTCTCCCCGCCGCGATCGCCGTCGTGTCGCGATTGTTCTGGGGCGCTGTGCTGCTCTGGCTCATGTCGATGTCCTCAGCCAAAGTGCTGATCACCATGTCGTTGAACGCGGGGCTGAACGAACGTCAGCTGACCGTGTTGTCCTTGGCGCTGGGCGGCATTTTGGCCCTCGTCATCGCCTTCTTCGGGTACCGATTGCTGGCCCGCGTGCAATTGATCGTGACGATCGTCTCGGGCATCCTCATGGCGGGTCTCATTGCTGCCACCGCGCCTGCGATCGACATGAGCGAGGCGCTGTCGATCGCCGACGGTCCGTGGGCCCGCGTCGCGACGGCCGCCGTGCTCGTATTCAGCTTCGTGGGACTGCTGTGGGCGAATTCCAGCGGCGATCTCGCTCGCTATCAGCGACCGTCGGGAGGTACTGGGGCGTCCATGCTCTGGGCAGCGGGCGGCGCAACCGTTCCGGCGTTCGTCCTGCTTGTCTGGGGAGTGTTGTTGTCGGCATCCGACCCCCTCCTCGCGGCGTCGCTCGTCGTCGACCCGATGACCGCGCTGGGCGCACTGTTGCCCGGCTGGTATCCGCTCCTGTTGATCGCGGCGGTATCGTTCAGCCTGCTATCCGGGGTTTCGGTCGTGCTCTACTCGGGTGCGTTCGCCGTGCAGGCTGTCGGCGTGCGCGTCGGTCGGCAGTCGGCGGTCGTCATCCTCGCCTTCGCGCTCTCGTTGTTCGCCGTTGCACTCACTCTGTTCGCGCAGGATTTCGACCTCGTCTACCGCGATCTCGCGACCACGATCGCCGTTCCTGTTGCTGCGTGGGTGGGCATCTTCACCGCCGAACTAATGATTCGCGCGCGTCGCTTCGACGCGCAGTCTTTGCTTCACCGTGGCGGGGCGTACGCGGATTTCCGCTGGCTGAACCTGGGCACTTTCATCGTTGTCACCGGCATCGGCTTCGGCCTTACCAGCGCGAGTCCCGTGTGGCTGGCGTGGCAGGGCTATCTGTATCCGATGCTGGGCTTCGGTGCCGGCGGTGACGTTGCGGGTTCCGACATCGGCGTCGTGGTCGCTCTCGTGCTCGGTGCCGCAGTGCCGCTTGCTCTCGGAGTGCCGTCAATTCGCGCGCAGGAGTCCGCTGCGATCGATGAGCGCTCGCGCGCACGTGAGCGGGCCTAGTCGCTCAAGCGCGGCGGCTGTCGACCGTAGACTGTGGTGGTGTCATCCACCGTCGCTCAGGTCAATGCCGCGATCGAATCACTCTGGCCTCTTGACGCTGCTTCGGATTGGGATGCGCCGGGCTTGGTCAGCGGAGATCCTCACGCGAGCGTTGAGCGGGTTCATATCGCCGTCGACGCGGTGAGTGCGACAGTGGATGAGGCGATTGCCTTCGGCGCAGACGTGTTGCTCGTACACCACCCGTTGTTGCTGCGCGGGGTCACCTCGATCGCCGAGACGGGTTACAAGGGGTCGATCCTCGCGCGGCTCATTCGCGGCGGATGCGCTCTCGTTGCCGCGCACACGAATGCCGATGTCGTCGCCGCGGGCACGTCGGCAGTCTTCGCTGATCGACTGGGACTGACCGACGTGACGGCGATTCTTCCGGGAACCATGCCCAACGTCGGAATCGGTCGCGTGGGCGACCTGCCCGAGCCGCTCACGCTGCGCGAACTCGCGGCGCGCGTTGCCGAGATCGTGCCGGCGACGGCATCCGGACTGCGTGTGGCGGGCGACCCCGACGCCACAATCTCCCGAGTGGCGTTGTGCGGCGGAGCGGGTGACTCGCTTCTCTCGACAAAGCAGGTTATCGCCGCCGATGTCTATATCACCTCCGATCTTCGCCATCATCCCGCGAGTGAATCGCGCGAGAACGCACGTCTAGGCTTTGGCCCATCTCTCATCGACGTGTCGCACTGGGCCAGTGAATCGCTGTGGTTGGACGTCGCGGCGCACCAATTGCGCGGTGCTCTGCCCGGGGTCGTCGTCACCGTCAGCGCCGTGAGCACAGACCCCTGGGACTTCGTCGTCCTCCATCAGAAATAGGTGAATATTCCATGGCACTGAAAGCCACCCCTGACGAGCAAGCGCGCCTGCTCGAGGTGCAATCCCTCGACACGCGCATTCAGCAACTCGATCACCGGGCGAAGTCGTTGCCGGAGCACGCGGCGCTCCGCGAACTTGAGAGCAGTCGGCTGGCTCTCACGCGCTCTCTCACCGAGCGCACCGGTGAGCGCGAAGACATCGCGATCGAACTGCGTCGATTGGAATCCGATGTCGCGGTCGTCGAAGCACGGATTGCGAGGGACACCGATCGCGTGCAGTCCTCATCATCGGCGAAAGACATCACAGCGCTCGAGCACGAATTAACGTCTCTGCGAAAGAGGCTCGGCGACCTCGAGGAGATTGAGCTCACCGTGATGGAGCGTCTGGAGCTTCAGGATGCCGCCGTTGCCGAGGCCACGGCCGAGCTGGCCGGTGTGCAGACCCGCGCGACCGCGCTCGAGTCCGCCCGCGATGCTGCGCTGGCAGAACTGCACGCAGAGCGTCGCGATGTGGTCGCCGCGCGATCGTCGCTCGCGGCGCGAGTTCCGGCTGACGTTCTCGCCCTCTATGAAAAGCAACGTGCGCGCTACGGCTGGGGCGCATCGCACTTGCGCGGCGGAGTTTCCAGCGCGAGCGGTGTGCGACTGAACGAATCCGATCTGAAAGCCATTCGCGCTGCCGCTGCCGACGACGTCGTGCTCTGTCCCGACTCGAATGCCATCCTGGTGCGCACGGACGAATCCGGACTGTGATGGCTGAGATCATTGTTGAGGCCGATGGCGGCTCGCGCGGAAACCCCGGCCAGGCAGCGGGTGGATCGGTCGTCATCGATGCGTCCACGGGCGAGGTGCTTGCCGAGATCGGCGTTTACGTCGGGATCGCATCGAACAATGTCGCCGAGTACAGCGGCATGATTGCCGGGGTTCGGCGAGCTCTGGAGTTGCGACCAGACGCAGAACTGCGCGTTCGACTCGATTCCAAGCTGGTGGTCGAGCAAATGAGTGGACGCTGGAAGATCAAGCACCCGGCGATGGCGTCGCTCGCTTCGGAAGCCAGAGACGTACTCACCGGAGTGCCGGTGCGATTCGAATGGATTCCGCGACTGCACAACGCACACGCCGACCGTCTCGCCAACGAGGCGATGGATCTTCGGGCGTCGTTCTCCCGCTGAGGTCGAACTCCTCCGGTGCGAGAGGGCGCACGGTCAATTGCGATACAGGTCTGTGCTCAAATAACGCAACCCTGAGTCGACGATGATGGTCGCGACCGTCGCGTCTGGCCCGAGCCGTTCCGCCACGCGGAGCGCTGCCACAACGTTCGCGCCCGACGATACTCCGGAGAAGATTGCTTCTTCTCGCGCCAAACGGCGACTCATCGCCATAGCGTCGGCCGTGGACACTTGCTCGATCGAATCCACTTCCTCGGGTTCCCACAGCGGTGGAACGAACCCGATACCGATTCCTTCAATGCGGTGGGCGCCGGTCGCGCCGCCGGAGAGCACGGCGGATTCGGCCGGCTCGACCGCCACAATCTCAACCTCAGTGTGTCTGCGCAGTGCGCGCGCGACGCCGTGAATGGAATGCGCAGTTCCTACCGATTGCACGAAGGCGTCGACGCGACCGCCGGTCTGCTCCCACACCTCTTGTCCGAGCGGTAGGTAGCCCGTGATCGCGTCGTGATTGTTGAGCTGATCGCACCACCAGTGCCCTGGACGCGAGCTGACTTCACCGGCGCGAGCGATCATCGACGTGATCAGTCCAGCCGTAATGCCTCCTGCCTCACTTTGCACGTCCTCCACGCTCGCCCCGAAGGCCTGCATCGTTCGGCGTTTCTCGTCGCTGAACGCGTTGGAGAACACGACGTGCAGCCGGTACCCTCGAGCGGCGCAGACGAGCGCTAAAGAAATGCCCGTTGTTCCGGCGGTGTACTCGACCACGGTGTCGCCTGGGCTGATGGCACCGCGGGCCTCTGCTCCGTCGATGGCGGCTAGCGCCATCCGATCTTTCATGCTGCCGGTCGGATTCGCCCACTCGAGTTTGGCGACGATGCGGGCAGAGCCAGGCGGAACCACCGATGTCAATTCGATGAGCGGAGTGTTCCCGATCGACGCGAGCACGCCCTCAGCCGCGCTGTGCGTGCTCGCCATTCTGCCGTCAGACATGGGGTCCTCTCGCCGAGAACTGTTGTGTTGCCGAGTCTACGACTCTGGACGGATAAGATGGCAACGCAAACGGGTCGGCAAGACGGTCGCGGCAGGCGCGAGAGCGACTGCCGAGGAACGTCCGGGCTCCATAGAGCAGGACGGTGGGTAACACCCACCCGGAGCAATCCGCGAGAAAGTGCAACAGAGAGTAGACCGCCACGGCTGTGTCTCACGACAGCGCCGCGGTAAGGGTGAAACGGTGGTGTAAGAGACCACCAGGGGTCCGAGTGATCGGGCTCGCTGGGTAAACCTCGTCCGGAGCAAGGTCAGACAGGGAACGCCAAGGCTGCTCGCCGAGTTCCCGGGTAGGCCGCTTGACGCCTGCGGCAACGTAGGTGCTAGATAGATGGCCGTCGATGGAGTTCGTGCGAAAGCGCGGCACCGGAACAGAACCCGGCGTATCAGTCGGCCCGTTTGCGCTCCTGTCAGCTGTGGGGCCGTGCGTAGGTTCGCGCGGCAAGAGCCGCGGCTCCGAGGATTCCCGCGTTGTTCCGCAACGTCGCCGGAACGATCGGCGTGCGCAGATTTAACAGTGGCAGGAATTGAGCGTGGTTTTTCGAGACGCCGCCGCCGACAATGAACAGCTCGGGGGAGAACAGGAACTCCACTCGCGAGTAGTACACCTGCAGGCGTTTGGCCCACTCGGAGAAGCTCAGATCTTCCCTCTCCTTCGCGGCGAAGGAAGCCCGCGATTCCGCGTCTTTTCCGTCGATCTCCAAGTGTCCAAGCTCTGAGTTCGGGATGAGTGCACCGTCGTAAACGAGCGCGCTCCCGATGCCCGTTCCGAGCGTCGTCAGGATGACCAGCCCGCTCACGCCCGCTGCCGCACCGAACGTCGCCTCCGCGTAGCCAGCTGCATCAGCGTCGTTCACGAAGTGGATGTCGCGCCCGAGTTCCTTTTCGAACAGTTTTTCCGCTTCCAGACCGATCCAGGCGTCTGAGACGTTGGCCGCTGACATCGTGCGCCCCTGGAGCACGATGGCCGGAAAACAAACGCCGAGAGGAATGTCGGGGGCCGCACCGCCGAGTTCATCGATGATACCGAGAACCGTGGCGACGATATCGCTCGGGGCGCCGCCGTCGGGGGTGTTGCGCTTTACCCGGGCGCTCAGGAGCTCACCGGTCGCCACATCAACAAAAGCACCTTTGATGCCCGTGCCGCCGATATCGATGCCGATCGCCGTCGTCATATCCGTAATCCTAATCTTCCGGGTGCGTGCGACTCAGGGGAGAGTGAGCAATTCCGCGCCGCGTTCGGTGACGACGAGAGTGTGCTCGAATTGCGCCGTGATGCTGCGGTCGCGGGTGACTATCGTCCATCCGTCCGACCACTCGTCCCACGAGATGCCGCCCAGTGTCAACATGGGTTCGATGGTGAAGACCATTCCGACTTCCATCACGTCGTCGTGAGCCGGTGCGGCGTCATAGTGCGGAATGATGAGGCCGGAGTGAAAGGCGGCGCCCACCCCGTGCCCGGTGTAGTCGCGCACGACGCCGTATCCGAATCGGTTGGCGTAGGACTCGATTGCACGACCGATGACGTTCACCTGACGACCCGGCGCAACCGCCTTGACCCCGCGCGCGAGTGACTCCCGGGTGCGCTCGACGAGATTGCGCACCTCCGGCGCAACGTCTCCGACGAGAAACGTCTGGTTGAGGTCACCGTGCATGCCGTCGTGGAATGCCGTGATGTCGATGTTAATGATGTCGCCGTCGACGAGCGTCGTGTCATCCGGAATGCCGTGGCAGATGACCTCATTGATTGATGTGCAGCACGACTTCGGAAAGCCGCGATAACCCAGGGTGGACGGATATGCGTCGTGCGCGATGAGGTAGTCGTGCGCGATCGCATCTAACTCATCGGTGGTCACGCCCGGACGAATCGCCGCGCCGACCGCATCCACGGCACGTGCTGCAATGGAGCCTGCGGTGCGGATGCGCTCGATGTCAGCTGGTGAATAGACGTCAGAGCCGGTATATCTCGCGGGGGCTGTGCGCCCGACGTATTCGGGGCGTGGGATGTGTGGCGGTACAGGACGCTCCGGCGAGAGTTGTCCGGGAACGAGGTGACCGGTGGAATCCCGAGGCATAGGCTCGAGTTTAGCGAGCGAGGGAGTCAGCGATGAGCACCTGGTGGTACAACCACAAGACCGGCGAAGTGGAAGAGGGCCCGCTGTCGCTCGGCTCCGATCGCGACGGGCCTTTTGCGACCAGGGCCGATGCGGAGCGCGCGCCGGAGATCGCTCGAGAGCGAGCGCGTGCGTGGGCGGCGGAAGAGGCTGAAGAACGTTAGTCGCCGACGGAGCAGCGGCGCGCGTCAGTCGTCGTAGCTGTGCTCGGTGCCGGGGTAGGCGCCTGATTCGACGTCGGCCCGGAAGGCGGTTACTGCGTCGGTCAGGGTCTGGGCGAGTTGTGCATACTGCTTTACGAATCGAGGAATGCGCCCGGTGTTGAGGCCGGCCCAGTCCGTCCAGACAAGCAATTGACCGTCGGCATGCGGACCCGCGCCCACGCTGATCGTCGGGATACGCAGCGCCTCGGTAACTTGCCTCGCCGTTTCGGTCGGCACCATTTCGAGAACGACCGCGAAAGCGCCCGCATTCTCCACAGCGTGTGCGTCGGCAAGCAGTTGCTTGGCTTGGTCGCCGCGACCTTGGATGACGTGACCGCCGAGCCCGTGCTCACTCTGCGGTGTGAATCCGATGTGCGCCATCACCGGGATGCCGGCCGAGACGATGCGCCGGATCTGCTCAGCGCTGCGTTCGCCACCCTCGAGCTTGACGGCGTGGGCGCCGGTCTCCTTCATGAACCGGAATGCCGTGTGCAGCGCTTCGTCAGCGCCGGTCTCGTACGAGCCGAACGGCATGTCGGCGATGACGAACGCACGCTTCACGGCTCCCGCGACCGCTCGGGTGAGCGGGATCAAGTCATCGATCGAAACGGGGAGAGTGGTGTCGTAGCCGAGGACGTTGTTTCCGGCGGAGTCGCCGACAAGGAGGAAGTCGATGCCTGCGGCGTCGAAAATCGAGGCCGTCAGCTGGTCATAACTTGTCAGTCCGGTGATCTTGATCCCCGCGTCCTTCGCCGCTTGGAAATGACGGGTGCGAACGCGTCGGACTGCCTGCTCTGCCATTGCTCGAGTCTAGCCATCCGGCTCTCGCCGCCGCGGTCGCGGTCAGTGAGCGTCGTTGGCTCGGTACGTGATGGGCAGACGGCGGTCGCGCCCGAACGCCATACCGCTGATCTTCGGTCCGATCGCTCCCTGCCGACGCTTCCATTCGGAACGGTCGACGAGTGTGGTCACGAAATCGACCGTTTCCTCGTCGAATCCGAGGTCGATCACGTCGGCACGCCCGAGAGCGCGCGTGATGTACGCGTCGAGAATCGCGTCGAGCACCTCATACGGTGGGAGAGTGTCCTGATCGGTCTGATCAGGTCGCAGCTCGGCTGACGGCGGTTTCGAGATCGAGTTCTCCGGGATTGGCGGCGTCTGTCCGCGATCGGCGGCAGACTGATTTCTCCACCGCGCCAACTCCCACACCAGCAACTTCGGAACATCCTTGATGGGAGCAAAGCCGCCAGCCGAGTCGCCGTAGATAGTCGAGTAGCCGACCGCGAGTTCTGTCTTGTTGCCCGTGGTGAGCACGAGGTGACCGTCGAGATTCGACATCCCCATCAGGATGATGCCTCGGATGCGCGCCTGCACGTTCTCCGCGGCCGTTCCGGTGAGCGACAGTTGGGCTTCAATCGGCTCCACGAGGTTCGCGATCGGCTCAACGGAGTAGTTGAGACCGACGGCTTCGGCCAGCAGATCGGCGTCGTCGCGGGAGTGCTCGGAACTGTACTTGCTCGGCATGGAGATACCGAAGACACGCTCGGCGCCGATCGCATCAGCGGCAAGCGCAGCGCACACCGCGGAGTCGATGCCGCCGGAGAGACCGAGTACGACGCTCCGGAAGCGGTTCTTCTCGACGTAGTCACGAAGGCCCAGCACGAGTGCGTTCCAGATCTGCTCACGATCATCAGGGAGAGTCGCGATGTCCTTGGGCACGGGGGAGAGCTCTCGGTCGGCGACGTCGAGTGTCACCCTCTGGACCGCTACCGGAAGCGAGACGTCGGTCGCGGGCTCGGGAGTGAGATCCACGACGAGAAGGTGTTCCTCAAATTGCGGCGCTCGAGCCAGGATCGCGCCGTGGCCGTCGACGACGACGCTGTCTCCGTCGAAGACTAGATCATCTTGCCCGCCGACGAGATTGACGTACGCGACGATGGTGTCGGTTTCGACGGCGCGGCGGGTGACCAGAGGGAGTCGAACCTCGTCTTTGTCGCGTTCGAAGGGGGAGGCGTTTATCACGACGAGCAAACCGGCATCGGCTTCGAGCACTCGGCCGACCGGACCACCGTCTCGCCAGAGGTCTTCGCAGACGATGATCGCGACGTCTACCCCGCGCACGCGAACCACGAGGAGTTCGTCGCCCGGGATGAAGACGCGGTACTCGTCGAACACCGAATAGTTCGGCAGATGGTGTTTCGCGTAGCGAGCCTTCACCTGTCCGCGGTGCAGCACGCTCGCACAGTTTTGAGCGATCGCCGTCGGCGCGTTACTGGAGCCGAGCAAGCGGGGCGTCATCGGCCCGTCGGGGTGGCCGACGATCACGACAAGCTCCCCGAGCCCGGCATCCTGCAGGGTCTTCGCGAGGGTGGAGACGGCAGCGCGCGCCGCCGTGAGAAAGCTCGGCCGCGCCGCGAGGTCTTCGATCGGGTACCCGGTCAGTGCCATTTCGCCGACCGCGAGAACATCGGCGCCCTTGGCTACGGCCCTGGTTGCGGCGTCGACAATCTGGCGGGCGTTCCCGTCGATGTCACCGACAATCGGGTTGGTCTGGCCGAGCGCCAAGCGAAGATGTGGCATAGCCAGTAGCCTAGTTCTCGATCAGAAAGGGCCCGGATGGACAAGCAGCGCGACTTCGTTCTTCGCACCATTGAAGAGCGGGGAGTCAAGTTCATCCGACTGTGGTTCACGGATGTCGTCGGCACTCTGAAATCCGTCGCCATCGCGCCGGCCGAGGTCGAAGGCGCGTTCACCGAGGGACTCGGTTTCGACGGTTCCGCTATCGAGGGACTCACCCGTTCGTTCGAAGCGGACATGCTCGCGCACCCGGATCCCACAACGTTCCAGATCCTTCCGTGGCGGGGCGAGATCGATCCGACCGCCCGCATGTTCTGCGACATCACGACGCCCGACGGCCAGCCGGCGGTAGCGGACCCGCGCAACGTGCTCAAGCGTGCGCTCGCCAAGGCAGCCGACAGCGGATTCACCTTCTACACACACCCGGAGATCGAGTTCTATCTGTTGAAGAGCTCCGAATTCGGTGTCGAAGGCCCCGAGCCGGTGGACTCAGCCGGATACTTCGATAACGTTCCCGGGGGCACCGCGCACGATTTTCGTCGCCGGTCGGTGCGAATGCTCGAAGACCTCGGGATCTCGGTGGAGTTCAGCCACCACGAAGCTGGCCCCGGCCAGAATGAGATCGACCTGCGCTACGCCGACGCGCTGACGACGGCCGACAACATCATGACCTTCCGCACCGTCATCAAGGAGGTGGCGATCGAGCAGGGCGTCTACGCGACATTCATGCCGAAGCCGCTATCCGGACATCCCGGATCCGGAATGCACACCCACATGTCTCTGTTTGAGGGTGACTCCAACGCGTTCTTCGACGCGGGTGGCGAATATCAACTATCGAAGATCGGCCGCCAGTTCGTGGCGGGCTTGCTCAAGCACGCGCCCGAGATCACCGCGGTCACCAACCAGTTCGTCAACTCCTACAAGCGACTCTGGGGTGGCGACGAAGCCCCGAGCTTCGTCACCTGGGGGCACAACAACCGGTCGGCGCTTGTGCGTGTTCCGCTCTACAAGCCCAGCAAGGGGCAGAGTTCACGGGTCGAATACCGTGCCATCGACTCGGCAGCAAACCCGTACCTCTCGTACTCCCTTCTGCTGGCCGCAGGGTTGAAGGGTATTCGCGAAGGCTACGAACTACCTACCGAGGCTGAAGACAACGTGTGGGAGCTCTCCGACGCGGAGCGTCGAGCGCTGGGGTACAGCCAACTCCCGGCGAGCCTTGATCACGCGGTTTCGATCATGGAGGACTCCGAGTTGGTCGCCGAGACGCTCGGAGAACAAGTGTTCAACTTTGTGCTGCTCAACAAGCGACGCGAATGGAAGCAATACCGCGCGCAGGTCACACCGTTCGAGTTGGAGAGCAATCTCGAGATGCTCTAATCGGCCATGCCTCGGCTCCAGACAACTCTGACGGAACTCGCCCGGCTCGGCTTCGCCGAGTTGGGCGCCACGAGTGACCTGCTCGGCGACCTCGACGCCGACCATGTCATCCCGCTGTTCCAGTACGCAGCGAATCCCGATCGGGCGTTGCGCATGCTCCTCGAGCTCCGCGAGCACGCTCCGAAACCGATAGCGGCCATCCTCAGTGATGCCGATCACGCCCGTCGGTTGGTTCGGATCCTCGGAGCGTCTGAGGGGCTGGGGGAATTCTTCCTGCGACGGCCCGATCAGCTCGACGTCGTGCGCGAGCCGATGCCGAGACTCCCGTCGGCTTCCGAAACCTACGCGGCGTTGCGGGACTCCGTCGACGGATTCACCGGGGAACCCGCGTGGACGGCGTTGCGCATTGCCTACCGCCGACGGCTCGCGGCGCTTGCCGCGTGGGATCTCGAACACACCGACGGCATTGCAGCTCTCGACCAGGTAGCGCGCGTGCTCGCCGACCTCGCGGGAGCAGCGCTCGATGCGTCGCTGCTCGTAGCCCGACGTGACGCTGGATTCCCGGAGGGCGAGGTCGCCGACACCAGATTGTCGATCATCGGCATGGGTAAGGCCGGCGCGAGCGAACTGAACTACGTGAGCGATGTCGACGTGATCTTCGTTTCCGCCGCCGACGGCGAACTTGCTCCTGACCGGGCGTTGCAGATTGCGACGCGACTGGCGATCCTGACCAGCCGCGGCATCCAGGATCTGTGCACCGAACCCGCTTTGTGGGAGGTCGACGCCAATCTGCGTCCGGAGGGTAAGGATGGCGCACTCGTGCGCACGCTCGAATCCCACGTGGCCTACTACGAGCGGTGGGCAAAGAGTTGGGAGTTCCAAGCGCTGCTCAAGGCTCGCCCCATAGCCGGCGACATGGAATTGGGGGACGCCTACGTCGAGGCGCTCGCGCCCATGGTCTGGAGCAGCGCGTCACGGGAGCATTTCGTCGAATCCGTGCAGCGCATGCGCGAGCGAGTACGCGAAAACATTCCGAGCGATGAACTCGATGTGCAATTGAAGCTCGGCCCTGGCGGCCTTCGTGACATCGAGTTCACCATTCAGCTTCTCCAGCTCGTGCACGGGCAGACCGACCCGGCAGTGCGTCACCGCGGAACGCTGCCTGCCCTCGACGCGCTCGCCGACGGTGGCTATATCGGTCGAGCGGAGTCGGCCGAGTTTGCCAGGGACTATCGATTTCTCCGACTGCTCGAGCATCGCATCCAGTTGACGCGGCTTCGGCGCACCCACCTGATGCCCCGGGACGATAACGAACTCCGCGTACTGGCGCGCGGCAGCGGCGTTGCCTCGAGCGGCGTCGACCTGACCGAACAGTGGCAGCGCGTGAAACTGGCAGTACGCAGCCTGCATTCGCGCTTGTTCTACCGGCCGCTCCTCTCTGCGGTGGCGGCGCTCCCCGACAGCGGTATCTCGCTCACGAGCATTCAAGCGGCGGCACGACTCGGGGCCATCGGCTTCCGCGATCCGCAGGGCGCGTTGCACCACATCGCGGCCCTCACCGGTGGGGTCTCCCGCCGCGCCGCAATTCAGCGAACGCTGCTCCCGGTCATGCTCCAATGGTTCGCGGATGGCGCCGATCCTGACCACGGCCTGCTCGCGTTCCGCCGGTTGAGTGATGACCTTGGCGAGTCGTACTGGTTCCTTCGCATGTTGCGCGACTCATCCGGTGCGGCGCAGAGGCTGACCCATGTGCTCTCGAGTTCGCGCTTTGTCGGCGCCTTGTTCGAGCGCATTCCGGAGGCCGCGGCGTGGCTGGAGAACGAAGACGAACTGCGTCCGAGATCCTACGCGGCGATCATGGAGGAGAACCGCTCGACGATCGCCAGACACAGTGAGGATGTCGAAGCCGCAGCGCTCGCTGTGCGCACCGTGCGCCGTCGCGAGGTACTCCGTCTCGCTCTTGCGGCGATCGTCGGCGACATTCGCATACACGAGCTCGGCCCCGCGCTCACCGACATCACGTCCGCCACCATCAATGCCCTACTGATTCTCGCTCGCCCCGAACACGACGGCATTGAGTTCGGCGTCATTGCCATGGGGCGCTATGGCGGGGCGGAACTCGGTTTTGGCTCGGACGCCGACGTGATGTATGTCTATCGGGCTATGGAGGTGTCCAAAGAGCAAGGCCAGTCGAACGCCGAGAAGATCGTGTCGCGACTCGTGCATTTCGCCGAAGACTTGCGGTTGCCGCTCGACCTCGACGCCGGACTGCGACCCGAGGGCAAGAACGGCGCGATCGTTCGTTCGATCGATTCCTATCGTGCCTACTACGAACGCTGGTCGTTGACCTGGGAAGCCCAGGCACTTCTCCGAGCCCGAGGCACAGCGGGCGATGAGCCCTTGCTGCGCGAGTTCGAGAAACTCGCTGACGAAGTGCGATACCCGGTGAATATCGCGGAGCGCAACGTGCGCGAGGTCAAGCGCATCAAAGCCCGAGTCGAAGCGGAACGTCTTCCGCAGGGCGCCGATCCCGCCCGCCATTTGAAGCTTGGGCGTGGCTCGCTGAGCGACGTCGAATGGTTTGTACAGCTGCTTCAACTCCAGCACGGCGCACGCCACGAATCGCTACGCACGACGTCAACGCTGCGCGCACTCGAAGCGGCGACGAAACTTGGCCTTGTCGATGCTGCCGACGCGGAGAAGCTGCACGCGGCCTGGATTATCGCATCCAGGGCTCGATCAGCGATGACGTTGTGGACTGCCAAGACGGCAGACGTGCTGCCGTCCGAGCGGCACAACCTCGAAGGCGTTGCCCGACTGCTGGAGTATGCTCCCGGCTCGGCTAGCGACCTTGAGGAGGACTATCTCCGAACGACCCGAGTCGCGCGCCTCGTGTTCGAACGCCGTTTCTATGGGGTTGCGACGTCTCCGCTGCCGTCGACGGGCTGATTTTTCGCTGCCTTCTCGGTTGTTGCGGATATCAGTCTGCGAAGTTCAGCTCGGGCGCGCCTCGCGTTAGAGTGAGACGTTCCTGACGACCTCGGGCTGTCGGCGCGCTGGATGACCTTGAGCTTCGTTGCGAGCATGTCGGCAAGGCTTGCCACGCGGACGCCGCCAAACTGGGTGGTGGGTTCGAGGAGCTGCTGAGATGACGCGTCGAGGAACTGGACTTTCGTGCCGTCGAACATCCCGTTAAGCGTGCCCTCGTCGGCGAGCGTGGGTGCGAACATTCCCACCGTATTCAGCGCCTCGTTGAGGGCCCGGACGTCGAAGTGATCCTCGGTGCTCGCGGGGAGAAGCGCCGCGAGAGATGACAGGTCGTCCAGGCCTGCTTCTGGCGCCGTCGGTGTCTTCTGACCGTATTGCCCATTGTTCTCGCGTGGCCGCTCATTCATGGTGCGACCAGTTCTCAACGAGTGCCGTCGTGCGGGGGTTCACCTTCTCCGCAGCGGCGGCTCGCAGCCTTCTTGCGGATGACATCCTCCATGAGGTAGCGCACCTGCTTGACACTTTCGTAGACGGATGACGTCATCCCGTAGCAACCCGTAGGTCTCGTGGAGAGCTGACCGTACTTCGAAACGTCAGAGTCCGGTGAAACTGCGACTACCGAGTGGTCACGGCTTCGTCCGGGTTAGCCACGGTTTGGTACGGGTTGCCTACACGCAGTAATAGAGCTCGGCTTGAGGATCTGAGAACCAGAGGGTACTCCTTGAGGTCGTACTTCCCGAGAAATACAGGGAAAAGGGATGTCAAGCATGAGCATGGTCGTTACCGCGGCTGTCCGAGAACCCCTCCGTTTACTCGATCCGTGGCTGTTCTACGGGGGTCGCTGGGGGTCTGCGGGTGGTGCCGCCTACCTCAGTGGCATGACCGACGACCGTCCCCGCCTCTGGACCCCGCGGGAGCTTGCCGACTACACCGGCATCCCGATCAGAACTCTCGCTGATTGGCGGACAGAGCGTGCGCGCAGTCGAGGTCTCGGGTTGCCGTTCGTTGCGCTGTCGTCGCACAACGTCCGCTACCGCGATGAGGACGTCGAGTCGTTCATCTCGGGGCGGGTCGTGGCCCCGATGGATAGGACGGGCGACTGATGGGGAGGCCGAAGCGTGCGCTCGGCGAACTCGGCGCGATGACCTACACCGTCGAACCGAACGGCCTCATCGTCGCGCGCGGGCGGGTCTATGACGGCGGTGGGCACGAGCGTCGTCCGAGCGGACTGCGGAACCGATTGCGATTCGGTTCCCAGACGTGCGGTTCGAGGCGGTGGAACAGCCGGATGGAAGCCTCACGATGGACGCGCTCGTCTGGGTCGGCGGGACGTTGGTTCGCACGAGATCCCGCGGCCTGTTCCGCCAGGACTCGCCCAAAGTGGAGCGGCAGAAGCGATGGGTTCGCGTTCCGAAGTGGTCGTCCGCGCGATCCCAGCGCGCTGGGCGAACTGTTGCGGATGTTCCGCCGCGAGTTCGAGCCCTTCGCGGAGTTGTCCTGAGACGAGAGGAGCGGAAGGCATGAGCACGCTAGTCATCGGAAACCATTACAGGTATGCTCTATCTGTAACGGATTCTGTCGAATTGGAGGTGATGATGGACGCCACGACGCTGCCCGATCTGCTGGGCTACGACGTCCTGGCCTCGCTGGACCTCACCCGGCATGGCCTTGACCGGCTGATCGAGTCGGGGGAGTTCGAGCGCATCGCCCCCGGTCTGTTCCTGCGGGCGGGGCTCGCGGACGACACGACTGCCGCGTGGATAGCGGTCGCCGCGAA
>JANOYC010000114.1:0-2873 GCA_031428675.1 Microbacteriaceae bacterium
TAGACCGATCAGGTCTATAGTCAGGGCTGTTTCAGTTGTGTGAACCCGAGCATGCTTCTGGTTGCCTCGATTCAACTGGATATCGCGATGTCCGCGCGTTTTGCTACGGGCACCCTCTCGACGACGCCGTGCGACCTCGCGCGAGTTGCGGAGACCACGACCGCTTGAAGCGGTCGAACACACTCGGGTTGCTCCACCTGGCGGGACACGATGACCGACATCGGAACCGGATTCCTCAATGGGATCGAAGCATTCGCAAACACTCGCGTCGGTGAAAAGTCGGCCACGACCTTCAAAGACACGGTGCCGTTTCTCGAATCCATCGTCACCTTCGGCGCGCACGGCGACGTGAAGCCCACCTTCGAAAAGCTCAAGGCCGACATCAAAGCGCTCGAGCCGCTCGTGTCCGACATCGCCAAGAAGATCAAGAAACAAACTGAACTCATCGCCAAAATGGTGAAAGAGTCGGCCGACGACATCAAGAAAGACGACTTCGATGTGGATGTCGCCGCGCGGGTAGCCGTGCGCATCGGCATGGCGCTCGCGGCGATGGACGAAGCGTTTCTCATCGTCGCGACAGAGATATCGAAGAACGCGAGCGGCGTCGTGCAACCGGCGATCCGCGACGGGCTCATGGGTTTCTGGAACCCGTGGGCCCAGCCGTTCAAGGATCTCGGCGCCGACTCTGGAAAGCTCCTGAACGCCTTCGGCAAATCGGTTCTCGGCGTTGACGACCTCGTCAAGAAGCTCGGCGACAACCTCACTCTCGATCGCACGGGGGGCAAGTTTCTGCTCGCCGCGACTTTCCTGCGTTCCGGCCAGGTGAAGCTCGGCGCGATCACGCTCGATCAGGTGACTATCGAGGCGTTTCTGCAGTTCAGTGATCGTGAAATCGCGAACCCGACCGAGGAGGAGAAGAAGTCGCTCCTTGAGCGCGACGGCAAGTGGTACATCGGTGACGTCGCGATCCTGGGCCTGCGCATCCGCACGATCCTGCAGCCGGGACTCACGAGCGATCCGCTGCTCGCGAAGGTGATGCCGGGATCCGAGGATCCGAAATCGACGACCCTGACGACGATCTCACTCGATACCGGCCAGGGCTTCTATCTCGGCGACGGCCGTGGCAACGAACGCGCGGTGCTGCCGACTCGATTCTCGTTCCCGGGCGTGGAATTGCGGGAGGTTGCCCTCGGGCTTGTGCGCAATCCCGCACGAGAGGTGACGGCGTTCGAAATCACCACCTCGATCGCCGCCAAACTCGGTGACGCCGTGGGATTGCAGATTGTCGGTGCCGGCTTCGTCGTGACGCCCGAAGGCGTTGTTGAACACCAGGCCGTATTCGACCTTCCGGTATCACCACGATGGCCGGACGCGATCGGGTTGCGCGTCAAGGCTGGCCCGGTCACTGGCGGCGGATTCATCCAGCGCGTCGAACGCACCTACAAGGTCAACGGCGAGGATGTGAAGCGGGTGGAATTCGGCGGTGTCGTGCAACTGCAGATTCTCAAGTTCGGCGTCTCGGCGATTGTCATCCTCTCCCCCGACCCGTTCTCGCTCGTGCTCGTCATCGGCGTGCGCTTTCCCGTCGCTATCGATCTCAGCTTCGGCTTCACCCTCAATGGCATCGGCGGAATTCTCGCGCTCAATCGCACCCTCGACCTCGAGGCGCTCAAGGCGGGGATGAAGGAACACATCCTCGACAAGATGCTCTTTCCCGACAACCCCGTCGCCGAAGCGCCGAAGCTGCTCGACAGAGTGGCGCACGTTTTTCCGCCGCGCGACGGCGGCTTCGTTTTCGGCCCCATCGTTGAACTGGGATGGGGTTCGCAAGCCAAGTTCGTCGAGATGAAGCTCGGTGTCGTGCTCGCGTTGCCCGATCCAATGGTTGTCATCCTCGGATCGCTTCGTGTGCGCGTTCCCACCAAAGTCGCACCGATCACCGACATCAAGGCCGACGTCTTCGTCGCCATCACACCCGATTACCTGCTGCTGTTTGCGAGCATGCGCGATTCCACGATCGCCGGCATCAAGGTCTCGGGCGATCTCGGTCTGTACATCCAGTGGTCGGGATCCGGCGCTTTCGAATTCTCCGTCGGCGGCTTCCACCCCGAGTACGAGAAACTCACCGGCGGGAAACCGAAGCTCGGCGCACTCGATCGAATCACGATCGACCTCTCGCCCTCGAAGGCCGTGAGTTTCGTCATCAAGGCCTACTTCGCGATCACCGCCGGCTCGGTCATGCTCGGTGTCGACGGCCGACTCAAGGCTGACTTCGCGGTCATTGTCGCAAAGGCGTGGCTCACGCTCGACATGATTTTCATCTGGGCGCCCCGGTTCTCGTTCAAGATCTCCATCGAGGTGGGCGTCGAAGTCGAGTTGATGGGGTTCACCTTCGCCTCAATCACCTTCCGCGGCTCGCTCGAGGGCACGAAACCGTTCCGACTCGCCGGACACATCAAGGTCGATGTGTGGTTCCTTCCGACCTTCGACGAGGATCTCGGGCCCATCGAGTGGGGCGACAAACCGGCGATCACAGGCCCCGCCGTCGACGCGCTCGAGGTCGCCCGCGCGGCTCTGGGCGAAGACGACGCGTGGAAAGTGCAGCTCCCCGGGCACGCGGCGCAACTGGTCACGCTCGCCGAGGTCGACGACATCGTCGGCCGAATCGCGCATCCGCTCGCCGCCCTCGAGGTGTCGCAAACGCAAGTGCCGCTCGGCATCACGATCACACGCATCGGATCATCGCCCGTCAAGGCAGACATGGTTACCATCGGCACTCCGACCGCGTCGCCCGACGCGGGGCTCGTCGGTGCCATAAGCGAAGTGCGCACAGCGTTCGCGCCGGGACAGTTCTTCGAACTCGAAGGCGAAGC
>JANOYC010000115.1:0-6170 GCA_031428675.1 Microbacteriaceae bacterium
CCGCGTTGTCGCCATTGGCGACGGACGCAACGACATCGACATGCTCGAATGGGCGGCGGCCCGAGGCCGCGGCGTCGCGATGGGCCAAGCGCCCGACGAGGTCAAGGATGCTGGCAATGAAGTGACCGAGTCCGAACTCGACGACGGAGTTGCGACCGCACTCGCGTCGCTGTGAGCGTGCGCGCCCGCCAATTGCCGCGCGCTATCCCGCTGTCGCCCGGTATCTGGTGCTAGGTCGGCCGCTCGTGCCGTAGTCGAGTTCTCGGGATGCCGCACCCCCGGTTACGAGGTGCTCGAGATACCGCCGGCAACTCACACGCGAGAGTTCGAGCGACTCCGCGAGCTCTTGCGAGGTGGCCGCGCGTCGGGCGATGAGCGCACGGTGAACAGTGCTGAGGGTCTCCGGGCTGAGCCCCTTGGGAAGAGTCGCCCCGCGCGCGGTTGAAGTCATGAGGTCATCGATCTGCTCTTGCTGCAACTGACCTTCTCGGGGAACGAGACGAATCTCGGTCGCGATGTCAGCGAGCCGTTTGCGAAGTTCGGCGGCGGCGAAAGGTTTGGCCAGGTAGTGCCGAACTCCGGCCCGCCGGGCATCCCGAACTGTTGCGAGGTCGCGAGCCGCAGTCACCGCGAGCACCTCGGGCTGGGGCCGCGGGTCGGCTCGAACCATGCGCAGCACGTCGATCCCGGAGAATCCGGGCAAATGCATGTCGAGTAGCACGATATCCGGGCGCAGGCTGCGGATCGCGTCAACGGCACCCGGTCCGTCGACGGCGATGCCGGCGACGACAAACCCTGCCAGATCGCTGACGAAGGCGCGGTGCAGGTCGGCGACGGAGCGATCGTCGTCGACGATGAGCACGCGCAATGGCGTCGACAAGGACGCGATCGTCACGACCGTGCCGTTTCGCTCTGGCGAGAGCCGCGTGCGAGCCGTACCGGGAGGTGCAGATCGAATCGGGCGCCACCAGTCCGAGACTCGGTGATCGCGATCGTTCCGTGTCGGCGCTCCACGACCCGCCGAACGAGTGCCAACCCGATGCCGCGGCGAACGTTGACGTCTCCGTCGCCAACCTTCGTGCTCATTCCCTCGGTGAATACCCACGCGCGCTGATTCGGTGGCACGCCCGGACCGCTGTCATCGACGGTGATGTGTAGGTCGCCGCGAGCGAATCCGGCGACCACGTCGATCCTGTCGCCGAAACCGCAGGCTTCAATCGCATTGTCGACCAGATTGCCGAGCACGGTGAGTAGATCGGGCGTGAGATCTGCCGGCAACGCGCCTGGCACGGTGTCGGCCTGCCTGACCTCCAATTCGATGCCCATTTCTCGGGCTTGAGCGGCCTTGACCGACAGCAGGGCAGTGAGTTCCGCATCGCCGAGCAGATTGACGTTCTGCGGCAGACCGATGGATCCCCCCGGCGATCGGCGTGCGATGAACGCACGGGCGTCGTCCACGCGGCCGATCTCGAGCAGGCCCGAGACCACGTGCATGGCGTTCGCGAATTCGTGAGCTTGCGCGCGAAGTCCGTCGGTCAGCGACTGTGCACCATCCAGACGACGAACGAGTGCGTGCAAATCCGTGTTATCGCGCAACAGGAGAGTCGCCGCGATGTCGCGCTCGCCGACCTTCGATCCCGAACTTCGCGCGACGAGTACGCGTTCACCCGAGAGCACGAGACGACCTTCGAGTTCTCCGCTCTGGAGCACATCGACAAGTCCGTCAGCGAGCACCTCTGTCGCTGTGTGCCCGACCAGGTCGTCGATGTTGGTGTTGAGGAGGCGAGCGGCCGCGTCGTTCACCAGTTGCACGACTCCGTGCTCGTCGACGGACACGACGCCCTCGCTCAAACGGTGCAGCGTCGTCTCGCGGTTCTCGACGAGAGAGGCGATCTCCCGCGGTTCCAGGCGATAGATGCGCCGGCGGATAAACGCCGTGACCCCCGCCGCGCCGAACACGCCGATGATCGCCGAACCCGCCATTGCCAGCAGGAGCACGTTGAGAGTCTCGATGAATTCGGCGGAGAGCTCCGACTCGAGGATGCCCACCGACACCGTGCCGATAATCTGCGTGTCGACGAAGATGGGCACCTTCACCCGCCATGACGGCCCGAGCGTTCCGGTCTGCGTGCCCACGTAGGTTTCACCCGACAGCGGCACCGAGGGGTCGGTCGACACTATCTCGCCGATCCGCGAGACGTCGGGGTGGGAGTAGCGGATGCCGTCCGCATTCGTGACGACGACGTAGGTAACCTTGGACGCCTCGCGGATGAGTTCGGCGACGGGCTGTATCGATGCGGACGGATCGGGATCGTCGAAAGCGTTGAGGATGACCGGCAGTGACGCCACGGACGACGCGACCGCTTGCATCCGGTCTTGGTAAGCGCTCCGGATGGAGCGTTCCTGCAGGGTGCCGGCGACGATGCCGGTGACCAGCGTCGTGACGCAGACGATCACTGCTTGCAGGGCAAGCAGTTGGAATCGCAGCGACATTGCACGCACGGCTCTATTCTCCGCGACTACGGCAGGCATGAACACGGGCGAACTGGTTCCAATAGTTACGAAAGGAGAGCGCCAGATCGTGCCGGAGTTAGTGTGACCGACACACCAGACGGGTGCACAGCCGCACCCGTCCCACTCAAGGAGGAGTGATTGTGCGACTAACCCCGCTCATTGCCACAGCAGCCCTGTCCGTCATTGCCCTGGCCGGATGCGCCCCCGCATCCACCGGCACAGGCACCAGCACCGAGTCGCCCGCGGCGGCGACGGTGTCTGACATCCAGATCATCGTGCCCGCCGATCCCGGCGGCGGATGGGACCAGACCGGGCGAGCAATCTCCCAGGTGCTCACGTCGGAGGGGCTCGTCGAGTCGGCTCCCGTTGTCAACATCCCCGGTGCCGGTGGAACTGTGGGGCTCGCAAGCCTCGCCACCGAGAACGACCCCAACACGCTCATGATGATGGGCCTCGTCATGGTGGGTGCCATTGAGACCAATGCCTCCCCGAGCCGCATCGAGGACACTACCCCGATTGCGCGATTGACCGAGGAGGCGCTCGTCGTCGTCGTGCCCGCCGAATCGCCGTATGAGTCGCTCGCTGATTTGGTCGACGCCATCGTCGAAACGGGACAGGACGTCACCATCACTGGCGGATCTGCCGGCGGTGCTGACCACATTCTCGCCGGACTTCTGCTCGGAGCGGCCGACCAGAGCAAGGCCGACATCGCGGAGAAACTCAACTACGTCCCGAACTCGGGCGGTGGCGAAGCGGTGTCCCTCATCCTCGGCAATAACGTGTCGGCGGGCATCTCCGGCATCGGTGAGTTCGTCGAGCACATCGACGCGGGCACCATGCGCGCTCTCGCCGTCTCGTCGGCCGAACCGGTCTCGCAGCTTCCCGACGTCCCCACCGTGCAGGACGAGGGATACGACGTCACCCTGACGAACTGGCGCGGTGTCATCGCTCCCGGCTCGATCGATGACGCTCAGCGCGCCGCGCTCATCGACATCGTGACGCAGCTGCACGAGACCGGAGCGTGGACCGACGAGCTCCAGACGAAAGGGTGGACCGACGCATTCCTAGCCGGAGACGACTTCGACGCGTTCCTCGAAACAAACATCGCCGACGTCACTGCGACCCTGGGCAACATCGGACTGATCTGATGACCTCGGCACCAACGCCGAGGCCCGGGCGCACAGCGTCCGGGCCTCGGCCCTCCCGTATTGGCGAGATCGTCTTCGCCAGCATGTGCATCTCCCTTGGCTTGTTCGCCTTCATCGGCACGTTCGGAATTCGAGTGCCGGAAACTAACCGCGTTGGCCCGACGGTGTTCCCGATGCTGGTCGCCGTGTTGCTGTTCGCGTCCGGAGTCGCGGTTCTCATCGCCGTGCTCATGGGCCGATTGGGGCAACAGGAGCAGTCTGAAGACGTCGACCTGCACCACCGCACTGATTGGCTGACGCTCGCCAAACTCGTTGGCCTCGTCGTCGCGCATCTGTTCCTCATCCCCATCATCGGGTGGGCGCTCGCCGCAGCGATCCTGTTCGGTGGCGCCGCTTGGACGCTCGGCGCCAAACGCTGGTGGATGGCGCTCACCGTCGGACTTGCGCTTTGCCTGACCCTTCAGATTCTCTTCGGCGAGTTGCTCGGCCTCTCGTTGCCCCTCGGACCGGCCCTCGGCTGGATCGCTCCGCTGTTCTGACCTCGACGATTGTGAACTAGGACCATCGTGGACAACATCGCACTACTGCTCGAAGGGTTCGCGACCGCGCTGCGGCCCGAATACTTGGTTTTCGCTTTCCTCGGCGTGCTCGTCGGCACCGCCGTTGGCGTCCTGCCCGGCATCGGGCCGGCAATGACGGTGGCGCTCCTGCTCCCGCTCACCTATACCCTCGAGCCTGCCGCCGCACTCATCACCTTCGCTGGCATCTACTACGGCGGCATGTACGGCGGTTCGACCACGAGCATCCTGCTCAACACGCCGGGGGAATCGGCGTCGATAGTCACGGCGATCGAAGGCAACAAGATGGCGAGGCTGGGCCGGGGTTCCGCCGCGCTCGCGACAGCCGCGCTCGGTTCGTTCGTCGCCGGCTCGATCGCGACCGTCGGGCTGACTCTGCTCGCTCCCCTGCTCGCATCGCTCGCGGTGAAACTCGGCCCCGCTGACTACGTCGCTCTGATTGTCATCGCCTTTGTGACCGTGGGCGCACTGCTCGGATCGTCAGTTTGGCGCGGCATGACCTCGCTCGGGCTCGGACTCTTCATCGGGCTGATCGGCACCGACGTTCTGTCCGGCCAACAGCGCTACACGCTCGGACTTCCCTCTTTTGCCGACGGCATCGATGTCGTTCTCGTTGCCGTCGGTCTCTTCGCCGTGGGCGAAGCGTTGTATGTCGCTGCCCGGATGCGCTCGGGACCCATCGATCTGATCCCCATCACGGGTGGATGGCGCACCTGGATGACGAAGGACGACTGGAAGCGTTCGTGGCGACCGTGGCTTCGCGGAACAGCGATCGGCTTCCCGATCGGAACGATTCCAGCCGGCGGAGCGGACGTCGCGACCTTCTTGTCGTACGCGGCCGAGAAGAAGCTCAGCAAGAAGAAGGGGGAGTTCGGTCGTGGCGCGATCGAAGGCGTCGCCGGTCCGGAATCGGCCAACAACGCCGCGGCGGCCGGTGTGCTCGTGCCACTGCTCACCCTCGGGCTGCCGACCACGGCGACTGCGGCGATCATTCTGTCGGCATTCCAGTCCTACGGCATCCAACCCGGACCGCAGTTGTTCACCAACCAGCCGGGACTCGTCTGGACCCTTATCGCAAGCCTCTATATCGGCAACGTGATTCTGCTCGTGCTGAACCTGCCGCTCGTGGGGATCTGGGTGAAGCTCCTGCAGATCCCGCGTCCATACCTGTACGCGGGCATCCTGACATTTGCAGCGTTCGGCGCCTTCGCCGTGAACTTTTCGATCGTCGACATCGCAATCCTGCTTGTCATTGGTGTGCTCGGGTATTTCATGCGTCGCTATGGCTACCCGATCGCTCCGCTTGTCGTGGGGCTCATCCTCGGACCCATGGCTGAGGCGCAAATTAGGCGGGCGCTACAACTGAGCCAGGGCGATCTCACGACGTTCGTCACGCATCCGTTCGCCGCGACGGCGTACCTCATCCTCGGGGTCTTCGTTGTCGGTGGGCTGTGGCTGCGACGCCGACAACGGCTCTTCGAAGATACGATGACCGCCGAGTTGGCAGTGCAAGACGCCGTGACGAAGTAGTCGGCGGTTACCTCCCAGTCGAGGTGGCCTCCGGTCGGCTAGAATCGGGCGGTACGTCAGGGAGGGCTGTCCGAGCGGCCGATGGAGCCAGTCTTGAAAACTGGTGGGCAGAGATGTCTCGTGGGTTCGAATCCCACGCCCTCCGCGCTCGATCGATGAAGGGGTATGGATGAGCGAGGAGTTGCGCCCGCGGAGCAACAGGTCGCGTCAGCCCTTCGGCATAGCCCGGCACGGACGATTGCACCAGTCCAGCCCGTGGAAGAACGCCGCGAAGTACCTGGCTGCGATATTGGCGATCGTGATGGTCAGCGGCGTTTCCGTCACGGCCATCGCTGTCTCGCAACTCACCAGCAACATCGAGACAGTCGACCTCGTGGGCGAATCCGAGGGCTCACCTCCG
>JANOYC010000116.1:0-1829 GCA_031428675.1 Microbacteriaceae bacterium
CCGACAGCTTTCGCACTGTCTCGAATTTTCAGGAACCTCACAGCCGGTGATCTTGCGTTTTTCGCGCATCGGAGTATCGTGAGGCAAACCGAACGAGGTAACACTCAATCGGAACCGAAGAGCAGGTCGCAACATCGCACGTTACAGTGCGGTACGACACTCGACGGGAAAAAAGAAGACCTCCGAGCCTCGCAAAAAGGCCCGGGGGCCTTCGCTTGTTAGCGCACGATTGTTAGCGCGGCAGGGGTAGGGCGTATGCCGGGCCTCGGATGCCGGGCCTATAAGCCCCTATGCCGCGTTTCAGGCGTCTGCCGACTCATGCGCGAGGAGGCGTCGAATGGCGCCGACCGGTATCGGCAGCCAGTCCGGACGGTTGCGTACCTCATAGACCGCCTCGTATACGGCTTTGTCGAGTTCGAAGGCGTCGAGGAGCAGGGAATGCTCGGCGAGATTGAGGTCGGACCGACTCGCGTAGCCGTCGAGGAAAGCCGCGCGTGCTTCTGCTGCCCAGCCGGTGGCATCCTTGCCCTGGTGATCGTGCGCGATCGAACCGGCAACGTAGTCGAACGACCGCAGCATGCCGGCGATGTCTCGGAGCACGACGTCGGGCACGTCTCGCTCGTGCATCGGCCGCAGCGGTTCGCCTTCGAAATCGAGCAAGACCCACCCGCGACCTGGCACCTGAATGACCTGCCCCAAGTGGTAGTCACCGTGAATGCGTTGCATGCGGGGCCATTCGGCCGCTTGCGCGCGATCGAATACGCCCTCGATAGCTTTTCGGTGCTGGGCGATCGCTGGCACCTCGGCGATGGCCGTGCTGAGTCGCGCATGCCAGCTCGCGGCGGCAGACACCACATCACCGAGGCTCGTCATCCGGGTCGGCATCGCATCAGCGAGAGTGCGGTGCACGTCCGCTGTCGCCGCGCCGAGCTGCCGAGATGGTTCCGCAAAATCCTCGCCAACTCCTGCCGCGTGCAAGGCAACTCGCCACGCGTCGGATACTCCAGGGAAGAACTCTTGCGCGAACGCCAAATGACCGTGAGCGCGACCGCTGGGCCGGCCGACGTCGTCCCACTCGCCCGCCACGTGCCCGATCGACCGGGGAACGTATGGCGACCGTGCCTCGGTCAGTGCGGTCTGGAGAACGACATCCGGATTCTCGCCGTGATGAAGCGTGCGAAAAACCTTGCAGATGATCGGCTTCGACACAGAATCCCCGGCGCCAAGGTCGTAGATGATAGAGGTGTTGGATTGCTCGCCGCTCAAAACCTTGGAGGTGATGGCGGAGCCGAGATCGATCCTGTGGTCGACGCCGGGAACGTCCGAGGCTGTAGCTGCTGCGTGACCGACTGCAGCGGCCCCGTCGGCCATTGCGGTGTGCTCGCCGACGATCAGACGAAGAAGAGCGCGAGTGTAGGCGGGGTCATGGGGTCCGTCATAGACGAATTCCCCGCTGTCGATGCGCCCGATGAGGTGCAGGCCGCCGCCCGGCAACAGCGAATCACGCTGTGTGATCGGTATTTGGTACAGGGAAGGCGGAGTCGCGGCATCGTCCATCACCAGGAGGGTGCGAACGCGAACGCCAGCGGTGTCGCTTGGAAGTTCCCACGCGCCAATGAGGCGCAACGAAGGCACGCGGCCTTTGCCGCCATACCAGCGCTGTCTCATTATCCAGTCGGTGAGGCACGCCATCGTGCTAGTCATGGCTCGACCTTACGGACAATAGGGCGGGATGTCGATTACACACGACGGGGTGTATGCGCGATTCCGCGACGCTTGTGGTTGACGTGTCCCCATTTGTGCTGACGCCCGCACTGGGGGCAGACAGC
>JANOYC010000117.1:0-2125 GCA_031428675.1 Microbacteriaceae bacterium
GGCGTCTCTCTCACGGCTCGGCGTCGACGCAATCGGGCTCTACCAGTTTCACCGCCCCGACCCCGAGGTCGACTACGCCGACTCGGTCGGAGCGATCCGCGACCTGCTCGACGACGGCGTCATCCGCATGGCTGGCATCTCGAACGCGAATCCCGAGCAAATCCGGCTGGCTCAGGAGATTCTCGGCGGCAGACTCGTATCGGTGCAGAACCAGTTCTCCCCCGCGTTCCGCTCGAGCGAGCCGGAACTCCAGTTGTGCGACGAGCTCGGCATCGCGTTTTTGCCCTGGAGCCCGTTGGGAGGGATTCGTTCAGCGGGCGCTCTAGGCGACCGTTTCGAGCCGTTCCGCGTGGTGGCCGATGCCCACGGCGTCAGCCCGCAGGTGGCCTGCCTCGCCTGGCAGCTCGCCAAGTCGCCTCAGGTTATCCCGATCCCCGGCGCATCCCGACCCGAAAGCATCATCGACTCGGTTCAGGCGGTGAACGTGACGCTCTCGGCCGAGGAGATCGCCGCACTCGACGCAGGCTGAGTGTTCGCACTGCCGAGCAATTGCTGGAGGAACGCCGTGGCGGCCGGGCTCGGCTCGTCTGCCACGGCGACGGCGACACGCCACCGCGGCATGGATTCGTCGAGCGGGACGGCACGGAGCGACTCCAGCCGCTTGTTCGCGAAACTCGCGGGCACGATCGCCACACCCAAGTTGTAACCGACGAGGTCGAGCAACGGGTGCACATCATTGACCTCGAGGGTCGTGCGATAGTCGAAGCCAGCCGCGGCGAACGCACGGCGAGCCAACGAGTGCGCGCCCCAGCCCGGCTGAAATCCGATAAGGGATTCGCCGCGCAGGGCCTCAATATCGGTTCGTTGCTTGCCCGCGAGCGGATGGTCGGGGTGACAGAGCACAACGAGGTTTTGGGACGAGAGAGTGAGAAGCTGTACGCCGGGCGGAGTGTCTCCGGTTTCGACAACAAGCGCGACATCCATGCGGCCACTCGCAATGCTCTCCGACAGTTCCACCGACCCCGCGTACCGCAAGTGAATCTCGAGCCCCGCGTTGGCCGAGCGGAATCGGGCGAGCTCTGCCGGAAGGTCCACCGATCCGAGGCACGGCTCGGCTCCCACCGTGAGCGAACCGCGAAGCAGCCCGCGCACCGCGGCGACAGCGTTTTGGGCAGCAGCCGCACTCGCGAGAGTGCGCACCGCGTCGGCGAGAAACGCGGTGCCCGCCGCAGTCAGCTCCACCCGTCGGGTGCTACGAATAAATAACGACGTGCCGAGTTCGATTTCCAGCGCACGGATCGACGCGGACAGGCCTGATTGAGAGATCTGAAGCAATTCGGATGCCCGAGTGAAGTGCCGCTCATCGGCGACCGTCACGAAGTGCTCCAGCTGGCGAAGTTCCATTCAGAAATCCTAGCTGTGAATGGCACTCGATGAACGACGCGGGGTTATGACTCACTCACAGCGTTCGGTGGGTGATTCGCCCGCCGAGCAGGGTCAGAGAAACGGACATCCGCCGTAGCTCCTGGTCGGTCGCTTCGAGCGGATCGATATCGGTGGCAACGAAATCGGCCACACCACCCACCGCGATCGAGCCCCGGGTCGACGCTGCGAGCGCGGCGTCGACGCTGACGACTTGCTCGGGATGCCACGGCGAGCGCCCGTCGCGGGTTCGCGACGTGGCCGCCGCGATGGCCACCCACGGGTCGAGGGGCGCCACCGGGGCGTCTGATCCGACCGCCGGTCGCGCACCGACATCGGCAAGGCTCCGCAGCACGAAGGCGCGTGCGGTGCGTGCCCGGCGCGACATGGGCAAGCGCGGCGCCGTTCAGCCAGCAGGAATGCAAATCAGCGCTGATTAGCACGACTGGCCGGTCGGGCATGACCGCGTCGAGCACCGCCGCCGTCGGTGAGCCCGCCCACAGCCCTGCGATCAGCGCACGGCCATCGAGGTCGATCGGCTCTCCGCTCAGGGCCTCGGTACCGGTCGGGGTGATGGCGGCGATGCGGCCTCGCGCGATTCGAATGTCGACGGGCTCGGCTCCGGTCGCCAGGCGCGCGGCCACCAGCGTGCGGTCGGCGATCACGCCTGGCACGACGGACACCAGTAGAGCTTTCGACCGGC
>JANOYC010000118.1:0-4468 GCA_031428675.1 Microbacteriaceae bacterium
CGAGATTTCGCGCATCGAACGCGAACTCGTCGACCTTCGCCGTGAGCGGGATGCGCTCGTTCGCGAGCTGCAGGTCATTCGAGGCAGCCGACTTCAGCGCGCCGCTCTTAAGGCTAGCGAGGTCATCGGACGGGTACGGCAAACGATCACGCGCTCGCGCTCGCGCTCGCGGTGACCGATTATCCGACGCGTCGCGTCCGCTAGCTGACGGTAACGGTGCGGCACTCGGCCGTCGTGCCACCAGGACCGACATTCAGCGCGTAAACGCAGACCTCGCGGCTTCCCGGTTGCAGAGACTCAAGAACCGTGGTGAAGGCGTGCGCCGACCCGAACGGCGCGAACGCGGCGGCCAGTGATTCCTTCACAGCGTCGGCGTCGAACTTGACGGCGAGCACGTCGTCAACATAGACGTGCACGCGGGCGGCGCCCATGTCGTCGGGATCGATCGCCCATCCGCGCAATGTCAGCTGCCCGGAACCCTGCGCGCTCACTTCGTCGAGATACAGTGCCGGCGAACCCGATACCGCGGCGAAGTTCGCGCACTGCTCCGTGGTGCCGCCACCACCGACGTTGATCGCGTAGATGCACGCCCGGTGCTGTCCCGGCCCGATGCCGGTAGCCGTCACCGAGAAACCGTGTCCGTCGCCATAACCGGGGAACGTATTGTTCAATCCGCTCTTCGCCGTGTCGGCGGTCACCTTACCCGCGAGCTTGCCGTCGACGTATACGTGCACGCGCACAGGATCGACGACATCAGGGTCGAACGACCAGCCGCGGATGGTCGCCGCGCCGATCGCCGTGCCCTCAACTTGGTCGACATGGATGATCGGCGACCCGGTCGGCGTCGTGACGGTGCGGCACTGCACGGCGTTGCCGCCATCGCCCACTCCGATAGCGAACATGCACACGTCGTGATTTCCCACGGACAAGCCCGTGAGGGTCGTGGCGAACGCGTGGTTGGTGCCGTATCCGTAGAACGCCGAGTGGAGCGATTCTTTCGGCGTATCGGCCGTGATCTTCGAGTGCAACTGGCCGTCGACATAGATGTGCACGCGGAGAGGGTCCGCCGTGTCGGGGTCGAACGTCCACCCGCGCAGGGTTATCTGGCCAGGAGCTTTCGCGGTCGCTTCGTCGAAGTGGAACAGCGGTGGACCGGCGAGGATTGTCACCTCGCGGCAACCGAGCGAGCTGTCGTTACCGGCAGAGACGTTGACCGCCTCGACACAGACGGTGTGCTTGCCCGGAGAGATCCCCGCAGCAGTGAAGTGGTAGGCGTGATTCGAGCCGAATCCTGGCATCGCCTCAGCGAGTCCCGCCTTGGTCGCCGTTGCGACCTGCTCAGCTACGACCCGGGAATCAACGATCAACCGCACGGTGACCCCGCCGTCGGTGTCGGGGTCGATTGCCCAGCCCCGGGCGAGCACCGTGCCCGTGTAGCCGGCCGTTTGGTCGATGACGCCGACCGGACTCCCCGACATGACCGTGACTGTGCGGCATTCGAGCAAGGTGTTGTTGCCTGAGCCCGCGACGTTGATGGCGAACACACACACGTCGTGTGGTCCGGGCGCGACGTTCTTCACGGTCGCCGCAAATCCGTGCAGGGTATTGCCAGCCCCCATGCGGGTGGCGAGTGATGCCGTGGCGATGTCGGCCGTCACGTTCGCGGCGCCCACGCCGTCGATGTAGACATGCGTCTGAACGGAATTGGTCGAATCGGGATCGGCCGCCCACCCGGCTACCTGCACACTGCCGAATCCGGCGGTGACCGACGAAACGACGCCGTAGGGCGAACCGTCGCCGGTAGTCGATCCGAACCAATCGGTGAACATCCGCCAGAAATTGCGGTTGCCGTAAGACGAGCAGGCGTCACCCGAACCGCCGAGGTTCGCGAGCGCCGCCGCGTTGGGGGTGTACGGGGTGTAGATGTACAGAGATGCCGTCGCCTGGTTGCGAATGAACACGGGCTTCGAACCGCACGCGGCATTCGGGTGATACAAGACGTTGTTGGTTTGTCCGTACCGGTAATTCCAGCCGCCCGGGTTGGCCGCATACCGCTTGAACTGCAGCGCCGCCATGTAGACCTGATTGAAGAAACCGTAGTATCGCGAATCGCAGACAGCTGTGTCCGGACATCCGTAGCCCGTGGCGCTCCGGTACTTGTAGGCCGTCGGGGCAGACGACGAAATGAGCCCTTGCTCCTTTTCAAGGAGCACCAGAATTACCTTCGGGCTGATGCCGCACGCCTGCCCGACCTTCCAGATGATGGTGGCGGCTGTCTCACCCGCGCGTCCGGTGTAGGAAGTGCATCGGCCGGATTCCGCCGCACGGTCGACAGTGTTTTCCGTGTAGTGACGTAAACACGTCGGCCCGGTCGTCGCGCGACACGTCGGCACGCGAGCGTCGAGGAACGATTGAATCTGCTGGGGTGTCATCGACGCCGCGTCGTAGAACAGGTGGTCGGCGATGATGTAGCCCGGGTCGAAGAGACCGGCGTCAGCAGCTTCCGCCGGCTGCGCGTTCGTGTCTGCGATAACCGAGATGGTGCCGGACATCAGCAACGCCACCGTTGCAGCGGCCAGCCATCGCCTCCATGACGTGAGCATGTTTCCCCCAAGTGAATCTCCGTGCATCGCGCGTGCGACTGCTTCCCCGCAGTTGCGTCGCCTAATGGCGCGAGACACTCCCCGCGACGAGCTTAAACGACAATGCCGGATATGTCACCGTTTGGCCCGTATTGGGGTGGCGCGTGTTCGGTGGGCCCACTGAGGGTCGGATCGCCCGTCATATACTGATCGAGGTCTCTCCCCGGAACGATTGCGGTGCACATGTCAGCAGAAGAGCGATACGCCGCCCTGAGCCAGCAACGGATGGTCGCGACGGCGGCTCATTCGCGAAGCGTCTCGGGCGCCTGGACGTCGCTTCAGGAGATTCTGAAGCATCGCGAGATGCTCGGCCTCCTCATCCGTCGCGACCTCAAGGCGCGCTACAAAGACAGCGCGCTCGGATTCGTCTGGACGCTCGTGCGTCCGTTGACGCAATTGGCGATCTACTACATCGTCATCGGCAAGTTCCTCAGCGCCGAACGCGGTATCCCCGACTTCGCCGTGTACATCTTCACCGGCCTCACGGCGTACAGCCTCTTCAGCGAGATCATCTCGGGATCAACGGCATCGATCGTAGGGAACGCCGGCCTGATCAAGAAGGTCTATCTCCCTCGCGAAGTCTTCCCGCTCGCGAGCGTAGGGTCCGCACTGTTCAACTTCGGCATCCAGCTGGTCATCCTCATTGGTGCGACCATCGCAGTCGGCCACCCGCCTCTGACCCTCGATCTGCTCTATGCCATCCCGTCTCTCCTGGTGATCCTCGTGTTCGGAACCGCCTTCGGGTTGCTGCTCGCCGGAGCGAACGTGTACCTGCGCGACATCCAGTACCTCGTTGAGGTGCTCATGCTCATCCTGCTGTGGGCCTCCCCCGTGGTCTACTCGTGGGAGATGGTGAAGGGGTTCTTGGGGTCGGGATTCCTACTCGACCTGTACACCAACAATCCCCTGACGCTCGCGGTTCTGGGGTTCCAGAAGGCGTTCTGGACGAGTGGAGTGGGCGTCGTCGACTATCCGGGTGACCTCCTCGTTCGACTGGGCATCGCTATCGTCGTCGGCCTCATTCTCCTTGTCGGATTCCAGCGCGTGTTCTCGCGACTGCAGGGCAACTTCGCGCAGGAGCTGTAGATGAACACCCCTCCCCCCGTCGTCGTTGAAGTATCTGACGTCTCCAAGCGATTCGTTGTGCGCAAGGACAACTCCATCAAAGAACGGCTCGTCACTCTGGGCCGGCTTGGTCGCCGTCACCGCCAAGAGTTCTGGGCGCTGAAGAATGTGTCGCTGTCGATCGAGGCAGGCACGACGATCGGGCTCATCGGCCACAACGGATCTGGCAAGAGCACCCTGCTGAAGGTCATTGGCGGAATCATTGATCCGACCACCGGCGGTGTCGCTCGGCGGGGACGGATCGCGGCGCTGTTGGAACTCGGCGCGGGGTTCCATCCCGACCTGACCGGTCGCGAGAACGTGTTTCTCAACGCATCGATTCTCGGTTTGAGCCGCGAGCAGACCGAGGCGCAGCTCGACGACATCCTCGCCTTCGCGAGCATCGGCGAATTCATCGACACGCAGGTCAAGTTCTACTCCTCGGGCATGTACGTGCGGCTCGCGTTTGCGGTGGCGGTGCACACCGATCCTGATCTCTTGCTGGTCGACGAAGTGCTCGCCGTCGGCGACGAAGCATTCCAGCGCAAGTGTCTGGACAAGATCCGTACGTTCCAGGAAGAAGGACGCACGATCATCCTCGTCACGCACTCGCTCGGTCAGGTTCAGGAGCTGTGCGATCGCGCCGTTCTCCTGAACCGAGGCACGGTCGAGTTCGACGGAAACCCGAACGAAGCCGTGGCGCGTTTTCGCAACGTGCTGGA
>JANOYC010000119.1:0-3076 GCA_031428675.1 Microbacteriaceae bacterium
GGTGCGGCTGACCGGCCATGACCCTGTTACGGGGGAGGAGCGCGGAGCCCAGCGGCTGAGCGCAGACGCCGACCTCCTGCTCGACGCAACGCGCAACCACCCCAAGTCGTACAGCATTGCTGCACTGCTGCATCCGGATCTGGCTACCGAGTTCGAGTCGCTGCAGGACCGCCTGCGTGACCGCATCCTGACCACCTGGCTAGACGAGCTCAATGCGCGTCGCGGCCAAGGCGGACTCATCCGGGAAAACATCACGCGCATCGAGGTCGTCGAGCTCGACCACCGTCGCTCGCGCGTTGGACCCGCACGCCCACCGCCACCGCTGTCTGAACGTGAAGGTGCTCGGCGTCGACAGCAAGACGCCGCGTCGATGAGGGCGAGCTCGATGCCTCCGTGCTTGCGCTCGGGACGGGGCAGCGCATCCTCGTCGCAACGACCGGCGCACCGGAGTCGAGAACCGCGCGCAGTGGGTCGTGCGTGGGATTCGGGATGACGTCATCACGCTCGCGTCGGCGAGCCAGAGTGGTGAGCTGCATGGCCTGAGTCGCGAGTACGCGCTCGAACACTTGCAGCTGGCGTACGGGGCGACGGTGTACGGCATCCAGGGTGAGACGACGGACGCTGCGGCGGTGGGGACAGATGTCGACGCGGCCGGGTTGTACGTCGGACTGACGCGAGGCCGCCACCAGGGCGTCGCGATCACGGTCGCGCGGACCGACGAAGAGGCGAGTCGCAGACCGGCGCGACGATGACGCGCGGGACGACCGAGCTCACGATCCAGGACGCGATTCGCGCCGCGCGCGCCGAGCTGCGGCGGGCTGCGCGAGAGCGAGAGCTCCAGGCCTCCGTGCCGTGAGCCACACCCGAGCTCGTCGCCTTCGCGCGGCGGGCTCTCGCTCGGATCGCCCGGTCAGAGACGTGTGTTTGCTCGCTGTCGGTATACTCCGAGTATGACTACGACCATTAAGGTCAGCGACGAACTCCGCGACAGGCTCAAGGAGCAAGCCGCACGTGACGGGCTGACACTCGGTGCGCACCTCGCTCGTCTCGCAGACGCCGAGGACAGGCGGCGTCGTCTCGCGCTACTGAAGTCTGCAATCGAGGCGTCGAGCAGCACGAACGCAGGGTCACACGCGGCGGAGACCGGAGACTGGGAGCGCACCGAGCTGGCCGACGCTTCGTGACGACTGTCGAGCTCGCTCCGGGTGTCGTGGCCTGGGCGGCACTCGCGCCTGTCCGCGACAGAGAGCACGGGGTTCATCGGCCGGTGCTGATCGTTGCGTCCGCCGGCTATTTGGATGCTGTGACGACTCTCGTCATCGTGTTGCCGATCACGACCACCGACCGCGGATGGCCGAACCACGTCGGCGTGGAGGGGCCGAGCGGGCTGGACCGGCCATCGTGGGTCATGACCGAGCAACCTCGCACGCTGTCGCGGGACCGAATCACGGGGGTGGCCGGCGAGGTGTCGACCGACTGTCTCGCAGAAGTACGCACCTGGCTGGGCGACTTTCTCGATCTCTGACCAGCGTGACGGCAGCCATCAAGGTCTCAGCGTCAGCAGCGCGGACGCTCCCCATCCGTGACGGTCTTGCTTTCCAGGTAGGTTTCGGGCGATCACGGCGGATAATGCGGTGGCGCACACCAACCCCCGCGACGCCGACAGTGCGTGCCCTGCGCCTCCTCTCGTCTGCTGAGAGGGTGGCCACGTCTCTCGCGCGTCTCGCGTTGCTAGTTCGAAGATGAGAGCCATTCCACACCGAAACCAGCGGTTCGCTACTCACAGACCCTCGCGAACGCGGGCCGTCTGAGATATGATTCCTAAGACATATTTGAGGAGATGACCGATGGCCAACGCATCGACGCTCGTGCGCGCGGCGCGAAAGAGCAAATTGCTCACTCAAGAGCAGCTCGCCGAGCGTGCTCGTATCGACCAGGCCGCCGTCTCCCGGTCTGAGAGCGGGCGTGACGCCGAGTTCAGGACCGTCGATCGGCTGCTCGCCGGCGCGGGCCATCGCCTCTACTCCGCGCCGACTCGACGTGACGACGCCGCGACAGTCGCTGCCGAGATTCGGCAGCGACTCCGTGATGGTGACAAAGATCGAGCACTGCGCGCACTGATCCAGTTGAACGACAACCTCGTTGCCGAACGAGGTCTCGTCCGCGGCATCCTCGGACTCGCTGAGCCGGAGACGACGAGAGACCCCGTGTGGGACGCGGCCCTTGCGGCAGTAGTCGCCTGGCGCCTTCACGACGAGAAACTCCCCACTCCGGCCTGGGTGGATGCCCGGAACCGGTTCGTCCACGAGCGCCGCGGTCTCGGGGTAGATGCCGCCGATCCCATTCCGCCAGACTCCGAGGTGCCTGAAGAGTTCGCCAAGCGCGGCGTGCTCGTCTGGCGGGATACCTTCGCGAGCGTCTGACTTTTGGCGACCGCACTCGAGCGCGATGACATCATCCTCGGCCTGCGTGAACTCGTTGACGAGCTACGAAATGCCGGCGAGGTAGCGGGGATCCGTTTGGTCGGCGGTGCCGCGCTGGCGCTCAGTTACTTCGATCGTGGAGTGACGCAAGATGTGGACTCGCTTCACGTCCGACCTGCGCGCTGACGCCGAGGAGGCCGACCGCTATATCCGGCTCATCGCCGGCGTAAACCCAACGCCTCCGCTCGTCGTCGAGCTGTGGCTCGACAAGCACTGATCTCGCGGGCATCCTTCTGGCCCTGCTCCCAATCTGCGTCGAGGATGGATGCGAAGTTGATGCCACCGGTGAGCAGGAATGTGGCGAGCGGGATGAGGGTCAACGTGATCCGTTCAACCTGCAGCTGCAAAGCACGCCGCACCGTGTTCGCGAACCAGCCATTCTCGCCCGAGTTGCGCATGTGATTGACCCCGTCGCCGAACAGCAGCCCTTCCGGGCCTCAGCATCAGCAGTCACGTCATTCGGGTCGGCAGTCAATGATGAATCGCATCATTTCCGTGGCGTCGCCGTCGTCGAACATCGGAGCCAGGAGTTGGTTGAACTCCAGTTGCCTCTTGGCGGGGATCGATATCGCATCGTAGCCATAGCGCATGAG
>JANOYC010000120.1:0-3717 GCA_031428675.1 Microbacteriaceae bacterium
GCGTTGCGTCGTGAGTGTTTCGAGATGATCGAGAATTCGCCGCTGCACCGTGACATCGAGCGCCGAGGTCGGCTCGTCGGCGATGAGCAGCTTCGGGTTCGCAGACAGTCCGATCCCGATCAAGACACGTTGACGCATGCCTCCTGAGAACTGATGAGGGAACTGGCTGAGTCGCTTCTCAGCATCCGCAAGTCCGGCCTCGTGAAGCACAGCGATCGCACGCTTGCGCACTTCCCGCTTGTCCTTGGCGATTCCGTTCGCACGAATCGCCTCCTCGACCTGGAATCCGACGCTCCAGACCGGGTTGAGATTCGACATCGGGTCTTGCGGAACGAGCCCGATGAGACGCCCGCGCACGGACTCCATCTCGGCGCGCTTCATTGCCGTCAAGTCGCGGCCCTCAAAGAGAACCGTGCCGCCCGTTATGCGGCCACTGCCCGGGAGCAGGTCAATGATCGCGTGTGCGGTCGTCGATTTGCCCGAACCGGATTCACCCACGATTGCAAGTGTCTCGCCCGGCATGAGCGTGAGGTCGATGCCTCGCACGGCCGGTATGACGCCTTGTTGGGTCTGGAAGCCGACCTGAAGGTTGGTGATCTCGAGCAGCGGCAGCTGCGCAGTGGTCTCGTTCATCGCGTGGCCCTCGCCTTCGGGTCTAGGGCATCACGAACAACCTCGCCCAGCATGATGAAGCTCAATACGGTCACCGACAGGGCGAGAGAGGGATAGATGAGCACCTGAGGGGCGGTGCGGAGGTCGTTCTGCGCTGCCGCAATGTCATTGCCCCACGACATGAACGACGGCGGGAGTCCGACGCCCAGAAATGACAGCGTCGCCTCCGCGGTGATTGCGGCGGCCAGCGAGATGGTTGTCACGACGATCACGGGCGCGATTGAATTTGGCAACACGTGCCTCAGCATGATGCGGAACGGCGAGAGGCCGATCGCGGTCGCGGCCATCACGAAGTCCGACTGTTTGACCCGCAGAACCTCCGATCGAAGGATGCGCGCAGTCGACGGCCAAGCGAACACTCCGATTGCGAGCGAAATGATCAGAACGTTCCGGTAAGCGGAGAAGACCGACATGATCACAACGGCAGCGAGGATGTAGGGAATCGAGAAGAAGATGTCCCCGGTCCGGGAGAGCAATGAGTCAACCCAACCCCCGTAAAAGCCGGCAATCGCGCCGAAAACGATGCCCAGTACGGCCACAAGGATCGTCACGATTAAGCCGACAGACAACGAGGTGGAGGTACCATGCACGATACGGGAGAACACGTCACACCCCTGGCGTGTGAAGCCGAGGGGGTGACCAGCCGTCGGAGCGCCATTGCTGTTCGCCAGCAAGCACTCGTCGTTCGGTGGTACCTGGGTGAACAGCGTGGGAAACATAGCCACCACGATCACGAGCAAGATCAGCGATCCGGAGATGTAGAACATCGGTCTCGTGCGCAGGTCGCGCCACGCGTCGATCCAGAGGTTGCTGCGTTTCTCGCTTGTGCGCACGGAATCGACCGCGCCGAGATCGTCGTCGACGGGCGCGACGAAGTGCGGTTTGGGGGCGCGTTTCGGAGAGTTATTGCTTGACATAGCGAATCCTCGGGTCGAGCACGGCGTAGAGCAGGTCGACGAGCAAATTGACGATCAGGTAAAGCAACACCATGACTGTCACGAAGGAGACCACGGTGGGACCTTCGCTGCGAATGATGGCTTGGAAGAGAGTGCGACCGACGCCCGGCACATTGAAGATGCCCTCGGTCACGGTCGCCCCGACGATGAGGATGCCGAAATCGGCACCGAGCGACGTTGCCACCGGAATGAGCGAGTTGCGCAGAATGTGCACCGGAATGACCCGCCGTCTCGATAGTCCTTTTCCGTAGGCGGTGCGCACGAAATCGAGATTCGTCGTCTCGATCACTGACGACCTCGTGAGGCGAACGACAATCGCGAAGTTGGTACTAGCGAGCACGATCGCCGGGAGTAGCAAGTCCTGAATCGGGGCGCCACTGCCCACGGTTGTTCGAAACAGGCCGAGGTTGATGCCAAAGACGAATTGCGCTGTGAAGGCAATAACAAAGATCGGCAGAGAGATGAGGATGAGGCTCACAAGTAGCGAAAATGAATCGAACCACCGACCCTTGCGCAGGCCGCTGATGAGCCCGACGGCGATCCCCGCAATCATTTCGATGATGATCGCAAGCACAGCGAGCCGCAACGTGACGGGGAAGGTCTGAACGAGAATGCTCGATACCGGTTGGCCGGAAAACGACGTGCCCAAGTCGCCTTGGAAAATGCCGCCGATGTAGAGCAAGTACTGCACGATGAATGGCTTGTCGAGGTTGTACTGGGCGCGTAGCCGTTCAACAATCGCGGGGTTCGGCGTCTTGTCGCCGAACAACGCGATGATGGGGTCGCCCGGAAGGGCAAACACCATGAAATAGATGAGGAATGTCGTACCGATGAATACCGGGATGGCCTGGAGCAATCTCCGGAGGATATAGCCGGTCACCGTCCGACATCCCGCGTTGTGATAGGGCGCATAAAGGGGTCTACCTGTCTGGGGCGCGCGGCCCGTCAATGCTGACTGGAGACCACGCGGCGGGCGACCGAAGTCGCCCACCGCGCGGTGTCGGCGTTACCAGGAGAGTTGGCTGAAACTACTCTTTGGTCACTTGGTAATACAGCGGCACGGAGTGCCAGTCGATGGCGACATTACTGACCGCCTCGCTGTATCCGCCTTGGACCGTCGAGTACCACAGCGGGATGGCCGGAAGATCCTGGAAGAGGATCTCCTGCGCCTGCTGGAAGAACACGTTGGCCTCTTCAGTCGTGTCTGCCGCCGAGCCCTGAGCAAGCAACTCGTCGAACTCTGCGTTCGAGTAGTCGCCGTCGTTCGATCCCGCGTTGGTCGCGTAAATCGGTCCGAGGAAGTTGAACAGACCGGGGTAGTCGGCCTGCCATCCGGTGCGGAACGCGGTCATGATCGTGCGATCGGTGATTGCGGTGCGTGCTTCGGCGAATGTCGGGTACGGCACACCGGCCGCATCGATTCCGAGCGTGTTCTTGATACTGTTCGACACGGCGTCAACCCAGCCCTGGTGTCCGCCATCGGCGTTGTATGCGATCTCGAACGTGCCACTCCACGGCGAGATAGCGTCGGCCTCAGCCCACGCGGCCTTTGCTGCCTCAGGGTTGTAGTCGAGGACTTCGGAGCCCGGCACCTCTTCCGAGTACCCGTCGATAACGGGCGACGTGAAGTCGCGGGCAGGCGTGCGAGTTCCCGCAAAAATCACCTCGGAGATCTCGTCGCGATTGATTGCCATCGATAGTGCCGCACGGCGAAGTTTGCCCTCGTCGCCGCCAAAGTGATCGAGTCGAGCTGGAATCGTGAACGACTGGAACACTGCGGCGGGCTGGTCAATCGCTCGATCGCCCAACTCGTCCTTGAAGGTCGTAAATGCACTCTCCGGAACCGAGTCGAGTACGTCGAGGTTGCCACCGAGGAGGTCAGCGTATGCAGCTTCCTGGGTCGCGTAGAAGATGATGGACAGACCGTCGTTTTGCGCCTTGCGGCCGCCGCTGTAATCAGGGTTCACGACCAGATCGATCTTCTCATTGTGCTTCCATGCGCCCTCGCCCTCGAGCATGTACGGGCCGTTGCCGATCGGGTTCTCCCCGAAGGCAGCCATGTCTTCGTATGCGACTGACGGCAATGGGT
>JANOYC010000121.1:0-5485 GCA_031428675.1 Microbacteriaceae bacterium
TTTCATCACCATTCCTGCGCCGCCGCCATAGGGCGTGTCGTCGACGGTGCGATGACGATCGTGGGTGTATTCACGCAAGTCGTGCACCACGACGTCGATCAGACCCGACTGGCGAGCCTTGCCGATCAGAGACACGTCGAGGACGGAGAAGAACTCGGGGAAGATTGTGACGATGTCAATGCGCACGGCTAGTCGCCGGATGAGTCGGGCGTCGCTTCGGTTGCCGGCAGGCCGGCCTCGGCCCTGTCGGAATTCTCCGGCTCCTCCGGCAGTTCCTCGAACAGTCCGTTCGGCGGCGTGACGGTGAGTGTTCCGCGTTCGACGTCGACGGCAGGGACGATCGCCTTCACGAACGGAACAAGGACGTCACCGTTTTCGGTCGCAACCGTGAGGAGATCCTGAGCAGGGAAGTGATCGATCGCGGTGACCGTGCCGACGGAAGCGCCGTCGCGCAGCACGGTGAGGCCGATGAGTTGATGATCGAACCACGCGTCTTCCTCAGCGGAGACCTCGTGGATGTCCTGCTCGATCCAGAGAATCGCCTTCAACAGGCTCTCCGCATCGGTGCGGTCGGTGACGCCGACGAAGAAGGCCACCGGATGCGTGTTGTACCATCGCAACTCGGCCAACTCGAGCGTTTTTCCGTGCCACGGCGAGCTCGTCGGCACCTGGAGCGTGAACACCGCTCCCGGAAAGAAACGGCGACCAGGGTCGTCCGTGTAGAGCTCAACCTTGATCGCACCCTTGAGGCCGTGTGCTTTGGTCAGACGACCGACGCGCAATTGCGTCTTGTCGGTCCGAACCTTCTTCTTGGGCGTTGCCACCGTCAAGAATCGGTATCGACGACGTCGACGCGCACGCGCTTGCCATCGGCGAGCGCCGAGGTCAAGGTGCGGAGCGCCTTCGCGGTGCGACCGGAACGACCGATGACGCGGCCGAGGTCCTCGGGATGCACGCGCACCTCGAGGACCTCGCCACGAGCCGAACTGGATGCTGCTACTCGCACCTCGTCGGGGTGATCGACGATTCCCTTGACGAGGTGCTCGAGAGCGGCTGCAAGCATGAACTACGCCTCGTCGGTGGAGGTGGCGGCGTCGGCCGCATCGTCCGAAGCAGGCGCCTCGTCGGCGACTGTCTCGGCTGCCGGAGCAACCTTCTCGGTCTTCGGGCGAAGCACGGGCTTCTTCTTCTCGTCGGCGACGAACTCGACCTTGGCGTCCTTGGTCTTGACGGTGCTGGTGGCACCCTTCTCGCCCTTGAACGTTCCCCAGTCACCGGTGAGCTTGAGCAACGCGGCTACCTGCTCGGTCGGCTGAGCGCCGACTCCGAGCCAGTACTGCGCACGTTCCGAGTTGACCTCGATGACCGATGGCTCTTCGGTGGGGTGGTACTTGCCGATCTCCTCGATGACACGACCGTCGCGCTTGGTGCGCGAGTCGGCAACGACGATGCGGTAATACGGCGCGCGGATCTTGCCCATGCGCTTCAAACGGATCTTGACAGCCACAATTCTCCTGAATTTCGTATGTGTGGTTGAACTGATGGCGTGAGCGTGGGGGCACACTCGACACGAGCTCTAAGGGAGTCCGACACGCCTGATTAGAGGGTCGGGCGGCGACAGACTCGACTGGCTATTCTGCCAGAAATTTAACGGATGCGGGAACCGCGCTCCAAAGGATCAGCTTACTCTGCGATGCGACGCGCCGAACCGGTTGGCCGTGGGGCGCCGAAAGTTGACAGAATCAAGCCATGCGGATCGACTTCGCGCACTCGGAGCGATCGCGAGTGGGGATCGAATGGGAAATCGCCTGTGTCGACAGGCGCAGTGGCGAACTCGCTCCCGCCGCGCCGGAGATATTCCAGAAAGTCGGCCAAGCCGAAGGCTTTCCCCACGTCACCACCGAGTTGCTCACGAACACCGTCGAACTCGTGAGCGCGCCGCATGCTCGCACCAAGGACGCGGTTGCCGACCTCGCCCGATTGATCGAGATCGTCAGCGACGCCGCTGAGCCCCTCGGCGTCGATCTGATGTGCTCGGGAACGCACCCGTTCAGCCAGTGGTTCCAGCAGCAGGTCACTCCGAACAAGCAGCGCTACGCCACGCTCATCGACCGCACTCGGTGGTGGGGCCGGCAGATGATGATCTGGGGCGTGCACGTGCATGTCGGTGTCGAGGATCCGCGCAAGGTGCTTCCGATCATCAACGGCCTGCTCACGTATTTGCCGCACTTCCAAGCGCTCAGTGCGTCGAGCCCGTTCTGGGTCGGCGAGACCACCGGATACGCGTCGAATCGCGCGCTCATGTTCCAGCAGCTGCCCACCGCCGGCTTACCCCCGCAGTTCAGTTCGTGGGAGGAGTACGAGTCGATGGCCGGCGACCTCATCCACACCGGCGTCATCGACGACACAAGCGAGCTTCGTTGGGACATCCGCCCGTCGCCGCACTGGGGCACGATCGAAGTGCGGGTATTCGACGGCATCTCGTCGACTCGCGACGTCGCGGCCCTCGCCTCGCTCACCCAGTGTCTCGTCGAGCACTTCTCCCGCGAGCTCGACGCCGGGCGGGAGGTTCCGAGCATGCAACCGTGGTTCGTGCGCGAGAACAAATGGAGGGCGGCGCGCTACGGCATGGACGCCATCATCATCCAGAATCGCTCCGGCGACGAACGGCTGGTGACCGAAGACACGAGAGAACTCGTTCTCGACATCGCACCCGTCGCCGACTCGCTCGGTTGTGCCGAAGAACTCGACGCCATCCTGCGGATCATCGACGACGGCGCCAGCTATCAACGGCAATTGCGTGTCGCGGCCCACAACGACGGCAGCCTGAAGGCCGTGGTCGCCTCACTCGTGCGTGAGTTGCGCGACGGCCCGGCCTAGCCGACGCGGTCGGCGTTGCGCGCATCCCGCCATTTCAGCCACGACTGAACACGGTCGTACGGGAAGTCCGGCCCAGTGATGCCGAGCGTGAAGAGCGTGATGCCGCGAGCGAGAAGGTCGTCTGCGGTGTGCTCATCGCGGTTGCGCAGCTCGTTCGACAACTCGATCTCCGTGACAGCGCGGCCGACCTTCGTGCACCAGGCCTCGAGCACGGTCTTCTTGTGGTCGAGGGTCTCCGGGTCAGCGAAACTGTGCCAGATGTCTGCGTGCTGGGCGACGATCCGCAATGTCTTGCGCTCACCCGCGCCACCGATGAGCACGGGGATGTCGCGCAGCGGGGCCGGGTTGAGCGCAGCCCACCGCGCTTCGATGCGAAGGAGGGCATCCGCGAGATCATCGAGTCGCGAGCCTGCGGTGCCGAACTCGAAGCCGTACTCGTCGTAGTCACGCTGGAACCACCCGGAACCCGTGCCGAAGATGAACCGACCACCACTGATGTGGTCGATGGTGCGAGCCATGTCCGCCTGCAGATCGGCATTGCGATAGCTGTTGCAGTTGACGAGCGCGCCGAACTCGACACGGCTCGTCTGCTCGGCCCAGGCGGCGAGTTCCGTCCAAGACTCGTAGTGCAATCCATTGCGGTCGCCGCTCAGCGGGAAGAAGTGATCCCAGTTGAACAGGATGTCGACGCCCATGTCTTCGAGCGCACGCACCGCGTCGCGGATCTGCGGATACGTGGCGTGTTGGGGTGCGATCTGCACACCGAGGCGGATGGGTCGCTGCGAGATCGTCACCGTGTCACTCTAGGTGCCGCGTGCGGAGAACCGGCCCGGGCGCCGTGCGCTAGCGGCCGAGGAACTTCTGCAACGACTCGAGCTCCTCCGGAGTCGGGCCGCCCTCTGGGGATGCGAGGCCGAATCCCGAACCGGAACGACCGGCGCTCCCGACGGATTTCGCTCCGGTCGCGAGCGCCGCATTTTCCGCCGCGCGCTTGGCCGGGTTTCCCGAGCGGGAGCCCTTCTTCTGCTGGGGCTTCGGCTTGCCGCGACTCGCCCCGGGAATGGGGCCCATTCCTGGGATCTGGGGCATCCCCCCCTTGGCGACCGTCTTCATCATCTTCGCCGCCTGCTCAAAGCGCGTCACGAGTTGATTGACTTCGGTGACGGTCGTGCCGGCGCCCTTGGCGATGCGAAGGCGACGCGAGCCGTTGAGCAGCTTCGGCAGTCTGCGCTCTTGCGGCGTCATCGACTGAATGATCGCCTCGGTGCGAGTGAGTTCGCGCTCGTCGAAGTTGTCGAGCTGCTCGCGCATCCCTTTCGCCCCCGGGAGCATGCCGAGCATGTTCTTGATGGAGCCCATCTTCTTGAGCTGCTGCATCTGGCTGAGGAAGTCTTCGAGGGTGAAGCTGTCGGTGGCGAACTTCTCCGCAACTTGGCGCGCTTCCTCCTCGTCGAAAGTCTTCTGTGCCTGTTCGATGAGCGAGAGTATGTCGCCGAGGTCGAGGATGCGGCTCGCCATCCGGTCGGGGTAGAACGGTTCGAACGCATCCAGGGACTCCCCCGTCGATGCGAACAGAATGGGGCGACCGGTGACCGACGCCACGCTCAGCGCCGCGCCTCCGCGAGCGTCTCCGTCGAGCTTCGACAGCACCACTCCGGTGAAGTCGACACCGTCTTGGAAGGCGCGCGCGGTTGCGACGGCGTCCTGTCCGATCATGGCGTCGATGACGAAGAGCACTTCGTCTGGATCGATCGCCTTGCGGATGTCGGCCGCCTGCTTCATCATCTGAGCGTCGACACCAAGGCGCCCCGCCGTGTCCACGATGACGATGTCGTGGTGCTTGTCGCGCGCGAACTTTATGGAGTCTTTCGCGACCTTGACCGGATTGCCGACGCCGTTGCCGGGTTCAGGCGCGTAGACCGGCACGCCGGCTTGCTGCCCGACGACCTGCAACTGGGTCACCGCATTGGGGCGCTGGAGGTCGGCCGCCACCAATATCGGAGTGTGATTATCGGCCGCGAGCCATTTCGCGAGCTTTCCGGCAAGCGTCGTCTTTCCGGCACCCTGGAGCCCGGCGAGCATAATCACCGTGGGCGGTTGCTTGGCGAACTGGATGCGACGCGCCTCGCCACCGAGGATCGCCACGAGTTCGTCGTTGACGATCTGCACGACCTGCTGAGCCGGGTTCAGCGCTTTCGACACCTCGTCGCTGAGTGCACGCTCGCGCACTCGCCCGGTGAATTCCTTGACGACCTCGAGTGCGACATCCGCCTCAAGCAGGGCGCGCCGAATCTCGCGCACCGTGCCGTCGACATCAGCGGGGCTCAGTTTGCCCTTGGTACGCAGATTGCGGAATGTGGCTGTAAGGCGGTCAGAGAGGTTTCCGAAGGTAGCCATGGTGCCAGCCAGTTTACGCTGAGGACATGAGCACAATCGTGACCTTCGGCGACGCGACACCTACTCTCGACGAGACCGCGTGGGTCGCGCCGACCGCGACAATCATTGGGCACGTCACCCTTGCCGCCGAGTCGAGCGTGTTCTACGGCGCCGTGTTACGCGGCGACAGCGACGCGATCTCGATCGGCGCGGGCAGCAACGTGCAGGA
>JANOYC010000122.1:0-3520 GCA_031428675.1 Microbacteriaceae bacterium
GACAGTCCGCTCGTTCTCCTCACCGCGCTGCAGTCCGCCTTCGAGGCCGACCCGTCGTCGAGTGCCTTTGCGACTGTGCAGACGCCGCACATCGGCGACGACGGCTCGTATCTCCCGCGGCCCGGCGCCAGGCCGATGCGCGTGTACTCGCGTCTGGATCTGCGCCTCATGTTCGACGATTTTTATAACAAATTGGCCATCGCCACACCAAAACCTAGCGTTCACTAGGTTTTGGTGTTACGGTCGCTTTCACGAGATGGTCCGATGGCGGACCACCTGACTTGAAAGGGACCAAAGATGTTCCGATGGAAGAGGCTGACGGCGATAGCCGCCGTTGTCGCTCTGGGGCTTACCGGCTGTGCAGGCACGGATAGCGGCTCCGGCGACACATCATCAGAAACGCTCACGCTGGGCGTTCTTGCACCGGCGACCACGTTCTCGGCGGCCGACCTGAACTGGGCGAACGAATCGCCATACGGCCAGGCTGTCTACGACACGCTGCTCAAGGCAGACCCCGAGGGAACGATCATTCCGTCGCTGGCGACAGAGTGGTCGTACAACGAGGACAACACCGTACTCACGCTTACGTTACGCGACGACGTCACGTTCACCGACGGCGAAAAGCTCGACGCCGATGCCGTCGCACAGAACCTGATTCGGTTCCGTGATGGCAACAGCCCGAACAAGTCGTTCCTCGCGGATGTCGCCGACGCGAAGGCCATCGACGAGACCACCGTCGAGATCACCCTCGCGCAGTCGAACCCCGCTCTGCTCACCTATCTGACTCAGAACGCGGGAACCGTGGCAAGCCCCGCGTCGTTCGAGAGCGCGGATATCCAGACGAACCCGGTCGGTTCCGGCCCGTACGTTCTCAACCAGGGAAAGACCGTTGTGGGAACGTCGTATTACTTCGACCGCAACGAGGACTACTGGGACGCCGAGGCATACCCGTACGACACGCTCGAGATCAAGGTGCTCGCTGACCCGACCGCCATGCTCAACGCGATCAAGGGTGGCCAGGTCAATCTGGCCAAGCTCGTCAACAACAACGACATCGCAGAAGTAGAAGCCTCCGGCTACACTCTCAACCCGTTCGAGCTCGACTGGACCGGGCTCATCATCTTCGACCGCTCAGGCGCGATGAACGAGGCGCTCGGCAAGGTTGAGGTGCGACAGGCGATCAACTATGCATTCGACTCCGAAGCGTTGCTGCAGGCCTACGGCAATGGCTACGGGACGCCGACCACGCAGATCTTCCCGACGTCGTCGGTTGCATACGACGAGTCGCTGGACTCGCGCTACTCGTATGACCCTGAGAAGGCTAAGGAACTGCTGGCTGACGCCGGTTACCCCGACGGCTTCACGATGGACATGCCGTCGACCTCGCTCGTTGGACCGACACTGTTCCCGCTGATCGAGCAGCAGTTGAAGGACATTGGCATCACCGTCAACTACACCGACACCGGCAACAACTTCATCGCCGATGTTCTCGCCCCGAAGTACCCGGCCACCTGGATGCAGCTTCAACAGGACCCCGACTGGGCTCTGATCAACTTCGCGATCGCGCCGAACTCGACGTTCAACCCGACGAAGTACCAGGACCCGACTGTCGACGGCCTGATCGAGACGATCCACAGCGGATCCACCGAAGAAGCCGAGGCCGCCACGAAGGAGCTCAACGAGTACATCGTCGAGCAGGCCTGGTTCGCGCCCTGGTACCGCATCGAACTGAACGTAGCCACCGACAGCAAGACGTCCGTGACTCCTCAGGCCGGCAACGCGTACCCCTACCTCTGGAACATCCTCCCGAAGTAGTCGCCGCCAGGCACCGTCACGATCCCGTGACGATCAGTGCGGGGGCTGCGCCAGCGGCGCTGCCCCCGCACCACCCCGACCCTCGACGGCTCAGCCCTCGCGGTCAGCACCCCACAACCTAAGGAACTACGGTGTTCTCTTTCGTTCTTCGTCGAGTCGCATCGGGCATTGTGCTCGTGTTTGTCATCTCGACCGTTGCCTACCTTCTCTTGTACCTCGGCGGCGGCGACATCGCCCGCCGAATCCTCGGCCAGCAGGCAACCCAGGATGACGTGCTGGCAAAAGCAGCCAGCCTCGGTCTCGATCGCCCGCTGCTTGTGCAATACGGCGATTGGCTCTCCAACGCGGTGACGGGCAACTTGGGCAGCTCGTGGTTCACCGGCCAGCTGGTGACCACCGCGATCTCGACCCGGCTGTCGGTGACACTTTCGCTCGTTATCGGGGCGACGATCATCAGTGCACTGATCGCAGTAACGATCGGCGTGTGGGCCGCTGTGCGTCGCGGCTGGGTCGATCGCGCCGTTCAGGTCGTGTCGATCCTCGGCTTCGCCATCCCGGGCTTTCTGGTGGCCCTCGGTCTGGTGACCCTCTTCGCCATCAATCTCAAGCTCTTCAAACCCACGGGTTACGTGCAGTTCGCCGATTCGCCCTCCGGCTGGCTCGCGAGCATCACGCTGCCGGTCATCGCCCTGTCTCTTGGCAGCATCGCTGGCGTCGCGCAGCAAGTGCGAGGGTCGGTCATCGACGCCCTCCGGCAGGACTACGTGCGCACCCTCCGCAGCCGCGGACTCGGACCGTTCCGCGTTGTGGCCAAGCATGTGCTTCGTAATGCCGGCGGACCGGCTCTCGCGGTGCTCGCCGTGCAATTCATCGGTCTTCTCGGTGGCGCTGTCATCGTCGAGCAAGTATTCGCGATCCCCGGCCTCGGGCAGGTGGCGGTTATCGCCACCTCGCAAGGCGACATCCCGCTGGTCATGGGACTCGTCGTCATCACCGCAGTGATCGTTGTCGTCGTCAACCTCGTCATCGACTTGGCGCAGGGCTGGCTCAACCCGAAGGTGCGTTTGTCATGATCGATCCTCTGAACCCTGTGGCTACGCCGGTTGCAGCCAAGCGCGTCTCGTTGTTCCGTCGACTGCTCGCGCACCCGGTAGGGCTCGTTGCCTTGGCCTTCCTCGCGCTGTTGTTCCTCGTCGCAATTTTCGCCGACGTACTGGCCCCGTTCGATCCGAACCAGGCTGACGTCCGAAACATCCTCGCCGAGTCGTCGCCGGAGCATCTACTCGGCACCGACGGTGCGGGGCGTGACGTGCTCTCCCGCATCCTCCTCGCCACCCGGCTCAGCCTGGCCGGCGCGCTCGTTACGCTCCTCGTCGCAGCGATTATCGGTGTCACGGGCGGTCTCATCGCCGGCTACTACGGCAAGTGGTTCGAATCCACCTCGGCCTGGCTCACTGGCCTTCTCATGGCGATGCCACCCATTGTCGTGCTCCTCGCAGCGCGCGCGGTGCTCGGCCCATCGATGTGGTTGTCGATGGCGATCTTCGGCGTGCTCGTCTCACCTGCCTTCTACCGACTCGTATACGCCTCGGTGACCGGCGTGCGCAACGAGCTCTACGTCGACGCGGCACGAGTGTCAGGGCTGAGCGACGCCCGCATCATCGGGCGGCACATCCTCACCGTGGTGCGGGCGCCAGCGATCATC
>JANOYC010000123.1:0-2629 GCA_031428675.1 Microbacteriaceae bacterium
TACGAGCAGAAGCGCATCGATGGCAGGGTCGTCCCGACGTGGGACTACACGGCAGTTCACCTCACCGGAACCGTCACCGTGCACGAGGACCCGAACTGGCTGCGCGAAGCGGTGACCCGGCTTACCGAGGCGCACGAGACAGGGCGGGAGCATCCTTGGTCGGTCACCGACGCACCGGCCGAGCACATCGACTTCGAACTCACCGGCATTGTCGGCATCGAGGTCACCGTGACCGGCATCGAGGGAAAGGCGAAGCTCAACCAGAACTACGCCGAAGTCGACCGTCGTGGCGCGGTCGAAGGGCTTTCCCACGAACCCTTCGTCCACGCCCGCGCCGTCGGCGAGCAGATCGCCGCCACCCTGCCGGAGCGCAGCGATGACTGAGTTGGCGGCGCTGCGAGAAGTCCTCGACGGCGCTCGCGTCGATTATGAGGTGTTCGCCTTGCGGCCCGACTACCGGGTGTTCCTGCTGGCCGTCTGCAGCAGACCGCTCGGTGCGCCCCCGCGCACGCGCCCCCGAACTGGGTTCGTGCATGATTCGAGATTCCATCAAATACTTCTTGATATGAACTCAATTACCGAAACGTCGTCTACTGACCACACTGCTGCAACTGAAGCACCTGCTCCGACGGCACAGCCTGCGCCGCCCGCTCTCGCGAAGAACGGCCTCGGCCTCGCTGCTCTTATCGTCGGCATCGTCGGCCTCGTGCTGGCATTCCTGCCAATCATCGGCGGCTTCGGCGGCTTCCTCGCTTTCGTTGGCCTCGTACTGGGCATCGTCGCGCTTGTTCTCAAAGGCAAGCGAAAAGGAATCGCCCTTGCTGGCACGATCGTCTCGGGCGTTGCGCTGATCATGTCGATCGTGATGGGAATCGCGTACGCCGCAGCCTTCGTCGCGACCGTCGACGAATCGCTGTCCGGGAACCCCACCGTGATTTCTCCGGCCGAAGAGCCTGCGACCGACGAAGCTCCCGCTGGCGAACCTTCTTCCGACGAAGGCACTCGCGCCAACCCATTGGCACTCGGTTCGACCGTTTCGGTCGAGGGCGGCGACGGCGTCGACTGGGAGATCACGCCGACATCGTCGAACTTGAATGTCACCGAGCAAGTCAAGGCCGCCAACATGTTCAACGCCGACCCTCAGCCCGGCAACCAGTACGCGAGCCTTGCGGTAGACGTCCACTACGTCGGCCCTGACAGCGGACGTCCGTTCGAGCTCACCTTCACCTTCGTGTCCGCGGAAGGGCGCGCCTACGATGGCAGTTTTGTCACGATGGACTGGCAATTGAGCGACGTGAGCGAGCTGTACGCCGACGGCCGCGCAACGGGCAACGTCATCATCGAGATCCCGGAAGCAGACGCTGCTGCAGGAACGTGGACCGTCTCCTACATCTTCGGCGACCCGATCTTCTTCTCCGCCGTCTAACCATCCGCAGACAGAAGCGGCGTGCTGGGCAACCAGCACGCCGCTTCTCCTATGCCGTCTTTCGAATGTGGGTTTTAGGCCCCCGAATGTCACCGCGTGACGAGGGCAAAACCTCCGGCCTCAAGGGTCACGGATGCGACACCGACGATGGTGCGCTCCTCCACCAGGTGGCCGGTCGAGTCGTAGCTTCGCAGCGTTGCGGTTTCACCCGCGTTTCCGACCGGGGCCGTCGTTGTCGACAACGACGCCGAGTGCACGAGCTCGGTTGACCCTCCGGTGCCCGTGAAGACGCAGTGTTGCCGCGAGGTGTCCGGTACGGTCGCGCGGCGGGTCCGCTGCGCCCCGCCGCCCCCTGCCCGCTGCCCGCTGGCTGAAGGAACGACGTGGAATTGCCTCCGTCATCCTCGGTGCAGGCACTGTCGCCCAGCTGTCCGATAATCTCGGGGCGGGCGCGATCGATCTGACTGCCGAGGAGACGGCGACGCTTGATGCGACAAGCGACCCGACGCCGAGCCTGTACCCCTACGGCGCTGCTGGCGTCGAGCAGCGCACCCGAACACTCGACTGACCCGCAGAACGGAGCGGGACCGCGCGACGCTCGCCACAGCACATAGGATGCACGCATGGTCACCCTTTCTTGGCTCTCCATCATCATCCTCGCTGCGGCGGGCGTCGCCATCGCCGACGGCATCATGCGCCTTCGTGGAGCACGGCGGAGTTCGGTGCTCTCGATCATCGAGCTCATCGCCGCTGGCCTGCTTGCCGTGTCGATCTTCGTGGCAATTCCCGCTCCGTTCACGTCCCTGCTTGCAGCGAGCATCCTCGGCGTTGTCCTGGTGTTGTTGCTCGTCGTTCCGGGAACGCGGCGTCGCGGCGGATCGGCGCTCACTGCGGTGGCGCTCGTGCTGACCGCCGCCGTGATCCTCATCCTGATCGGATGGCTACAGGTTCCCGGAGTCGGCTAGTCCCGGAGTCGGTTAGTCGACGACGGTTGAATTGCCTCAGCCGATCTCGACCGCCAGTTCGACCGGAACAACGCGCCCAAAGGCGTCGCACACCGGGCAATGCGACTTGCCCCACTCGATGATGTCGCGCACTTCGTCGTCACTCACGCTCGCCGCGTCAAGGTGCACCACCACGCGAACGCTCAGCGGTCCCGCCGGAATCATTGCGTCCACGCCCAACACACCACGATCGTCCGAT
>JANOYC010000124.1:0-6526 GCA_031428675.1 Microbacteriaceae bacterium
CCATCTGGGCGCCGCGTGCCGTATCCGCCCGGGCACAACTTCTACCTCCCGAAACCACCCCACGTCCCCCGCTTTTGACGCCACTCCGGCCGTATTCGCGACAAAAGCGGGCAGGTCGAGGGGTGTGAGCGCGAACTACGCGCGCGTTTTTTCCTTGAGCTCGATCGTCTCGATCTCGTCACCGATGCGGATGTCGTTGAACTTTCCGAGACCGATACCGCACTCGAAGTCGGTGCGGACCTCGGTGACGTCGTCCTTGAATCGGCGCAGCGATTCGATGGCCAGGTTGTCGCCCACCACGACGCCATCGCGAATGACGCGAGCCTTGGCGTTCCTGGTGATCGTTCCCGACCGCACGATGACGCCGGCGACGTTTCCGAACTTCGAGGAGCTGAACACCTCGCGGATTTCGGCGATACCCGACTGCACTTCTTCGAACTCCGGCTTCAGCATGCCCTTCAGCGAGTTCTCGATCTCGTCGAGAGCCGCGTAGATGACACTGTAGAAGCGAATGTCGACGCCCTCACGACTGGCGCGCTCACGTGCCTTCGTATCCGGACGCACGTTGAAGCCCACGATGATCGCGTTATCGATCGTCGCAAGGTTGACATCGCTTTCGGTGATCGCGCCAACACCGCGGTGGATGATGCGCAGCTGAACGCTATCGTCGACCTCGATCTTGAGAAGTGATTCCTCGAGCGCCTCCACGGCACCCGAAACGTCACCCTTGATGATGAGGTTGAGCGATTCGACCTTGCCGTCTTCAAGCGCGCGCGTGAAGTCTTCGAGGCTGATGCGCTTGCGGGCCTTGGCCAGCAGGGCGTTGCGCTCAACGGCTTCACGCTTCTCCGCGATCTGGCGAGCGGTGCGGTCGTCTTCGGTCACGAGGAAGGTGTCACCGGCACGCGGAACGGTCGATAAACCCTGCACCTGCACCGGACGCGACGGATACGCCTCATCGACGCGATCGCCGTTCTCGTCGGCCATCGCACGAACGCGGCCATACGCCGTTCCGGCCACGATCGCGTCGCCGACTCGCAGGGTTCCCGACTGAATGAGCACGGTCGCGACTGCACCGCGGCCCCGGTCAAGTTTCGCTTCGATCGCGACGCCACGGGCATCCTTGTTCGGGTTGGCGCGGAGGTCGAGACCAGCGTCAGCGGTCAGGAGCACAGCATCAAGGAGGTCCTGAACACCCTTGCCCGAAAGCGCCGACACGTCGACGAACATCGTGTCTCCACCGTATTCTTCGGCGACGAGACCGAACTCGGTGAGTTGTTGACGAACCTTCGCTGGGTTGGCGCCCTCTTTATCGATCTTGTTCACCGCGACGACGATCGGCACGCCCGCGGCCTGCGCGTGGTTCAGCGCCTCCACCGTTTGCGGCATGATTCCGTCGTCTGCTGCCACCACGAGGATCGCGATGTCGGTCACCTGCGCACCACGGGCGCGCATGGCGGTGAATGCCTCGTGACCCGGGGTGTCGATAAACGTAATGGCGCGTTCGATCTCTTCGTGCTCCGTCCACACCTGGTAGGCACCGATGTGCTGAGTGATGCCGCCCGCTTCGCCAGCGATGACGTTGGCGTTGCGGATCGCGTCGAGCAGTCGGGTCTTACCGTGGTCGACGTGACCCATGACGGTCACGACAGGAGGACGAATGACAAGAACACTGTCGTCTTCGTCTTCGAGCTCCTGCTCGAGGTCGATGTCGAAGCCCTCGAGGAGTTCCTTGTCTTCGTCTTCCGGCGAGACAACCTGAATCTTGTAGCCGAGTTCCTCACCCAACACCTGGAAGGTAGCTTCATCGAGCGACTCGGTAGCGGTCGCCATTTCACCGAGGTGGAATAGCACGGTCACGAGGTTTCCGGGGCTGGCGTCAATCTTGTCGGCGAAGTCGCTGATCGACGCGCCGCGGCGCAGTCGAACTACCGTCGAGCCATCACCGCGAGGCACGCTGACGCCGCCAAGCGACGGTGCTTCCCTCAGTTCGAATTCGGCGCGCTTCGTGCGCTTCGACTTACGCGCCTTGCTCTTGCCGCCACCGCGACCGAACGCGCCCGCGGTTCCACCGCCGGGACCACGGCCACGGCCAGCGCCGCCTCCGCCAGCGGCCGGACGGGGCGGGCCGAACCCAGTGCCGCCGGGAGCGCCACCGCCACCGGGACGCTGAAATCCGCCGCCAGCTGGGCGGCCTGCGCCGCCGCCGGCACCGGGGGTGCGCTGCTGGAAACCAGGCCCGCCGGGTCGCTGTCCGAAGCCTCCCGGACGAGCACCCTGGCCGGGGCCGCCGGGACGCGGAGCACCGGGACGAGGGGCGGACGGACGCGGGATGCCCGATGGCGACGGCGCACCGCCGGCCCCGCCGGGACGCATGCCCTGGTTGCTTGCGAACGGATTGTTGCCCGGACGCGGCGCGCCGGGACGCTGCATGCCCTGGTTGCTCGCGAACGGATTGTTGCCCGGACGCGGAGTTCCGGGACGAGGGATACCCGACGGACGCGGCGCGTTGCTCGCGGGCGACGGCGAATCAGTCGGCGCCGCTTCGGCAGCGGGCGCGACCGAGCGCTCGTCCACGTGCGCTTGGCGCTCTTCGGCCTGAGCCTGACGCTCGGCGACCGTGAGCGGCGCGTGGTGCTCAACTGGCTCGTGAGCCGTCGGCGACGGAGCAGGCTCGGCCTCGGGCGCCGGCTTGGGAGCCGGCGGCTTCGGCGCAGCCCTAGGTGCCGGAGGCTTCGGTGCGGCCGCCGGAGCCTTGATACCTTCAGCCGCGAGCGCTTGCTTCAGGCGCCGTGCAACCGGTGGCTCGATGCTCGAGGACGGTCCCTTGACGTACTCGCCCATTTCCTTGAGCTTGTCGAGGGCGACCTTGCTGTCGACGCCCAGTTCGGCGGCGACTTCGTGTACGCGTGGTTTTGCAGCCACAATTCTCCTGTCTGGGGTCCACCCAGGCAGGGCAGACCGTTAGTTACGGACGGAACTCATTTCGAGCCGCTCATTAGTTGTCCATGTGCCATTCAGCCTGTTCTGGTAATTCGGTCTGAAAACGCTGATTCAAGGTCTGCCAGAAGTTCTGACGTGTCAAGTGCTCCCACCGCTCGCAACGCTCGCCCAAAAGACTTGCGTGTGATCGCGGTGGTTACGCAGGTTGCGTTGGGATGAACCCACGCCCCCCGACCAGCCTCGCAAGCCGCCGCATCAACGACGACCCGTGCGTTGCGCTGTACGACCCGCACAAGTGAAAGCCGTGTATCGCGCCGTCGGCACCCGAGGCAGGTTCTGACGGGATCCATACTACCCCCTCTCGTCCTCTAGGTCGTCGGCAGTGGTCGAAGCGGATCTCTCACATCGCGACGATCAGCTCTCGAGGATGGAGTCGGGCTGGATATCGATGCGAGCGCCAGTGAGCTTTGCTGCAAGCCGAGCGTTTTGGCCTTCTTTGCCAATCGCGAGCGAGAGTTGGTAGTCGGGCACGAGTGCCCGCACGGCCTTCGTGGCCTCATCGATAACGAACGCGCTCGTCACTTTCGACGGCGACAGGGCGTTCGCAACGAACGTCGCCAAGTCTTCCGAGTAGTCGACAATGTCGATCTTCTCGTTGTTGAGTTCCGTAGTGACAGCACGCACTCGCTGGCCCAGTTCGCCGATACAGGCGCCCTTGGCGTTGATTCCCGGTTCAGTCGCGCGCACCGCGATCTTTGTGCGATGACCTGCCTCCCGGGCAAGCGACGTGATCTCAACGAGACCGCTGGCGATCTCAGGAACCTCGAGTGCAAAGAGCTTTCGCACGAGCGAAGGATGCGTGCGGCTCACGGTGATCTGCGGCCCCTTGAGCCCCTTGTTCACGCTGGTCACGTAAACGCGAATTCGCGTGCCGTGCGCATATTCCTCGCCGGGGACTTGCTCTTCGGGCGGGAGGATCGCTTCGATCGTTCCGAGATCGACGTGGATCATCCGCGGGTTGGGGCCCTGTTGGATGACTCCGGCGACGATGTCGCCCTCTCGACCACGGAACTCCCCGAGCACGTGATCGTCGGCGATGTCCCGAAGTCGCTGGTTGATGACTTGCTTCGCGGCGAACGCCGCAATCCGACCGAAGTCGCTGGGCGAATCGACGGACTCGCCGATCACGTTGCCCTCGTCATCCAACTCGGGAATAAACACGCGAACGTGGCCGGTCTTGCGGTCCAGTTCGACGCGCGCTCGCGGAGGATGCGGGTGCGCATCAACGGGCCGGTGTTCCGCTTGGCCGGTGTGCTTGAGGTAGGCAGTCAGGATGGCCTGCTCGATGATCGCCACCAGCTCATCGAAGGGAATCTCTCGCTCGCGCTCCATGAGGCGCAGCACGCTCAGGTCAATATCCACCGAGGGGCCTTTCGATATTCACATTGTTGTGACTCGACGCGCGTGCGCGCACCGATGTGCATCACATACCGTACCCGACGCGGGGCACTCCTGTGTCAGGCGCCGCTCACGGCCTCAGCGACGGCTGCCACGGCCACGGTCGAGCGCTCGCCCGTGCGACGGTTCCACACCTCGACCTCACCGGTCGCGGCTCCTCGCCCGACGATCACAATGAAAGGCACGCCGATCAGCTCGGCGTCGCCGAACTTGACGCCGGGTGAGACCTTCGGGCGATCGTCGTAGAGCACATCGGCACCGCGGGAGTCGAGTTCATTCACGATCGATTCGGCGACCTCATAGGCGATCTGGTCGCGACCGGCTGCGACGACGTGCACATCGAATGGGCTGACATTGGGTGGCCACACCAGACCCTTGTCGTCGTTGTTCGACTCCGCAATGACGGCCAAGATGCGTGTGACACCGATTCCGTAGGAACCCATCGTTACCGTGACGAGCTTTCCGTTCTCGTCCAGCACCTTGAGACCGAGCGCTTCTGCATACTTGCGGCCGAGTTGGAAAACGTGCCCGATCTCCATCCCTCGCGCCGTCTCGATCGCACCGGAACCGTCGGGTGCCGGGTCGCCCTCTCGCACTGCTGCGGCGTCGATCGTGCCGTCGGCGGTGAAGTCGCGACCGGCCACCAGGCCGAATACGTGCTTCTCGTGCAGGTTGGCCCCCGTGACCCACTGGGTGCCGTCGACGACCCTCGGGTCGAGGAGAAACCGGATGCCCGACGCGGACTCTTCGCCGAGGACCGCGCCGGTCGAGCTCCACGGGCCGATATACCCCTTCACCAGCGCTGCATTGGCGGCGAAATCAGCTTCCGTCGCAGCTTCGACGGTGGCGGGTGCCACGGCCACCTCGACGCGCTTTAGATCGATATCGCGATCACCGGGCAGTCCGATCACGAGCAGCTCACGAGTGCGGTCGAGGTGGGTGAGCGCGAGCACGACGTTCTTGAGGGTGTCGGCGGCGGTCCATGGTCGATCCTCGCGCGGATGTGCAGTGTTCGCGAGGTCTACCAAGGTCTGAATGGTGGGCGTATTGGGTGAATCGAACACCGACGCATCCGGAAGCCCATCGATGGGAAGAGGAGCGGGCGCAATCGTGCGGTACGCCTCGACGTTGGCCGCGTATCCGCCGTCGGTACGAACGAAGGTGTCCTCACCGACCGGTGTCGGGTGCAGAAACTCCTCGCTACGTGAGCCGCCCATAGCACCGGCGTCGGCCTGGACGATCACGTATTCGAGTCCCAGCCGGTGAAAAATGCGCTCGTAGGCGTCGCGGTGGGCTTGGTAACTCGCCTCGAGCCCCGCGTCGGTGGCGTCGAAGGAGTAGCTGTCTTTCATCGAGAATTCGCGACCACGGAGCAGTCCGCCGCGCGGACGCGCCTCGTCGCGGTACTTGTCTTGGATTTGGTAGATCGACAGCGGAAGGTCTTTGTACGACGAGTAGAGGTCTTTCACCAACAGGGTGAAGACTTCTTCGTGGGTCGGGGCGAGGAGGTAGTCGGAGCCTTTGCGATCCTTGAGGCGGAAAATGCCGTCACCGTATTCGGTCCAGCGTCCGGTTTGCTCGTAGGGCTCGCGAGGGAGCAGGGCCGGAAAATGCACCTCTTGAGCACCGAATGCTTCGAGCTCTTCCCGGATGATCGTCTCGATTTTCCGGCGAACGCGCAGCCCCAGCGGCAGCCAGGCGAACACGCCTGGCGCTTGGCGGCGGATGTAACCGGCGCGCACGAGCAGACGGTGACTGAGCACTTCGGCGTCGGCGGGGTCCTCGCGAAGCGTGCGGACGAAGAGCTGCGAAAGTCGAGTTGGCACCCGCCCAACTTTAGTGCGGCTGCGAGCGCCAGGCGGTGAACCGTGATTGCGCCGGAACGACATTGAGCCCCGATTTGAATCGGGGCTCAATGAGTTGCGGACTGTTCGGGTCGCGTAATCGTGACTTCAGGCTATCTCCCGGCCTCGCAGGCGGAATCCCCCACTTCGAGAGCCACCCGCCCGTCTTCCCCCCCCGTGTCCGTGTTTGGGAATGGAACGAGGGGGTCAGATATGAAAAAATCGCAAAAGGGCGGGGGAAGACAGAGGGTGGGGAGCAACGGCGCCCGCACCACGACCCC
>JANOYC010000125.1:0-11702 GCA_031428675.1 Microbacteriaceae bacterium
GGCGAGACGGCGGTTGCACTCGCTACCGAGTTGAGACCAGACCTGGTCATCATGGACGTGAAGATGCCCAAGCTCGACGGCATCTCCGCTGCCGAACAACTGTCGAAGAATCACATCGCGCCCGTCGTTCTGCTCACCGCCTTCAGCCAGAAAGAACTCGTCGAGCGCGCCAGCGAAGCGGGCGCACTCGCCTACGTTGTGAAGCCCTTCACGCCGAACGATCTGCTCCCCGCGATCGAGATCGCTCTCAGCCGATACAGCCAGATCGTCACTCTTGAGTCCGAAGTCGCCGACCTCGTCGAGCGCTTCGAGACCCGCAAGCTCGTCGACCGAGCGAAAGGCCTTCTCAACGAGAAGATGGGACTCACCGAGCCCGAGGCGTTCCGTTGGATTCAGAAAGCATCGATGGACCGGCGGCTCACCATGCACGACGTCGCCCAGGCGATCATCGAGCAACTCAGCGCCAAGAAATAGTCACCGAGACATAGCGGAGACTACGCTCCGTCGCGATCTTTGAGCATGTTCGTGATGCGGATCGTTGACAAGCGTCGTCCGTGTTCATCGCGTACAACGATTTCGTGTGTGGCGAGGGTGCGCCCGAGTACAAGTGCAGTGCAGGTTCCAGTAACGACGCCCGAACGCACTGCGCGCGAGTGCGAGGCGTTGATTTCGATACCCATCGCGTAACGGCCTGGTCCGGCGTGAATCGCCGATGATATTGACCCGAGCGACTCACCGAGGACAACGTGCGCCCCGCCATGCAGTAGCCCGATCACTTGGGTGTTCCCTTCGACGGGCATCCGTGCCACCGAATGCTCCGCGGACAGTTCCACGAACTCGATGCCCATTTTCTGGGCGAGCGCGCCACCATGGGAGGCGACGATCCGCTCAACGAGTTCGGGATCGAGGTTCTCGGGGTAGATAGTCATGCGATCCTCACTGGCAACGGATGCCGCACCGCGCGCGGCTAGGCTGTCTGCGTGTCGGACTCAGAAAAGCCTACTCTTCTCGTCATCGACGGCCATTCGCTCGCGTTCCGCGCCTTCTACGCGTTGCCGGTGGACAGCTTCCAGAACCGGGACGGCCAGCACACTAACGCTATCCACGGTTTCATCGCCATGCTGATCAACCTCTTGGCGCAGCAGAAGCCGACCCACATCGCGGTAGCGTTCGACATTTCGCGGTACTCCTTCCGCACCAGGGAGTATCCCGAATACAAGGGCACGCGCAGTGTCACCCCGCCGGAGTTCGTCGGGCAGATCCCACTGCTCGAAGAAGCGCTACGCGCGATGAGCATCACGACGCTGAGCAAAGAGGACTACGAAGCCGACGACATCCTCGCGACCCTCGCCCACATGGGCGCTCGTGACGGGTACACCGTGCTCGTCGTTTCGGGGGATCGCGATGCTATTCAACTGGTCAACGACGATGTCACCCTGCTGTACCCCAATGCGCGCGGGGTCTCCGAATTGAAACGCTACGATCGCGCCGCAGTTCTCGAACGCTACGGCATCGAACCCCATCAATACCCCGACATCGCCGCACTCGTCGGCGAGACAAGCGACAATCTCATCGGCATCGACAAAGTCGGCGAGAAGACCGCGGTGAAATGGATCACAACGTACGGCAGCCTCGACGGCGTCCTGGCACACGCTGACGAGATCACCGGCGTGGTCGGCCAGAAGCTGCGGGAGCAGAAAGAGAACGCGATTCGCAATCGCAAACTCAATCGACTTCTCACCGATGTCGAACTTCCGGTGACGCCCGCCGATCTCGTGCGTCGTCCGATGGACACCGCGGCTATCCGCACCATCTTCGACAAGCTGCAATTCCGCACGCTTCTCGACCGAGTGCTGAAGATCGCAGAAGCGGAGTACCCGTCGGAACCAGCAGCCGCGCCCGCGCCTGTCGAGAGCGGCATTCCGGTCGTGCGTACCCTCGTCGACGAAGAACTCGCAAAGTGGATCTCCATCGAGTCGGCGAACGGAACTGTGCCGCTCGGGATCCGCATTGAGACGGCTGGCGGCATCCTCAGCGGCATCGGGCTTTCTAGCGCAACGAGCTCGGCGTGGGTTCCCTGGGCCTCGGGGCGGCCTGACTATGTGGCATTGGAGCAATGGCTCGCGAGCACGGCCCCGAAGATCGTCCACGACGGCAAACGCCACCTCAAGGTTCTCCGCGCCGCGGGCCTCGATCTTTCCGACGTGACCTTTGACACCGGTCTCGCCGCCTGGCTTCTGAAGCCCGGCAGCAAGGTCGATGACCTCGCGACCCAGGTGTACAACTGCCTCGGCGAAACTCTGCCCCAGGCCGACCCGAACCAACTCGTGCCGCTCGAAGACGCATCGAGCCCGGCGACGGAGGCCTGGTACGTACGTCGTGTTGCCGACTACCTCTCGCAGCAACTCGATCCGGGTTCCCTCCGCGTGCTCAACGACATCGAACTGCCTCTGGTATCCGTGCTCGCAACGATGGAATCCAACGGCATCACCCTCGACCGCGCTGTTCTCGGTGATCTCACCTCGCGTTTGAGCCGTGGCACTGCGGAGATCGCAGCCCGTGCCTTCGAGGTCATCGGCCGCGAAGTCAACCTCGGATCTCCGAAACAACTGCAACAGGTATTGTTCGAAGAACTCGGGATGCCGAAGACGCGCGCGAACAAGACCGGGTACTCAACCGACGCGGCTTCGCTAGCCGACCTACAAGACAAGGCCCCGCATCCCTTCCTCGGCCTGCTGCTTCAGCACCGCGATTCGACGAAACTGCTGCAGATCATCGAAACGCTCGACAAGAGCATTCAAGCCGACGGCCGTGTGCACACGACCTACGATCAGACCGGAACGAGCACCGGCCGCGTGTCGTCGAACGACCCCAACCTGCAGAACATCCCGGTCAAAGCGGACATCGGGAGGGAGATCCGGTCGGCCTTCATAAGCGGCGGAGGATTCTCCACCCTATTGACGGCCGACTACTCGCAGATCGAAATGCGGATCATGGCGCACCTGTCCGGCGACGAAGGACTCATCGAGGCGTTCAACGCGGGGGAAGATCTGCACCGCTTCGTCGGCGCCCGGATCTTCGGCGTACAGCCCGCCGAAGTGACGCCCGCCATGCGCACAAAGGTCAAGGCGATGTCGTATGGGCTGGCCTACGGGCTCAGCGCGTTTGGGTTGTCAAAACAGCTGCGCATCGAAACCGCGGAGGCGAAGCAGCTCATGACCGACTACTTCGCCCGTTTCGGCGCAGTGCGGGAGTACCTCCGCAACGTCGTGGAGCAAGCGCGCATCGACGGCTACACCGAAACGATCTACGGTCGACGCCGACCATTCGGTGACCTCACCTCCAACAACCGCGTGTTGCGCGAGAACGCCGAGCGGGCAGCGTTGAACGCACCAATCCAAGGCTCAGCGGCCGACATCATGAAGATTGCGATGCTCGGAGTTGCCGGTGACATCACCCGAGACGGACTCGCGTCACGCATGCTCCTGCAAGTGCACGACGAACTCGTTTTCGAGGTTGCCGACGGTGAGCTTGACGCCCTAACCGCGATCGTTCGTCACCGGATGGGATCGGCGGCCGATCTTCGTGTGCCGCTCGACGTGCAGATTGGCACGGGCCCGAACTGGGATGCCGCGGCACACTGATCAAGCCGTTACCGACCCGCAATTTCCGGATTCGCTAGCCTTGACGAAGAACGCACCAATTGCCGCTTGGCGCTTGGCCATATCTGCGGAGGGACGCATGGCAGACACGCATACTGGCTTGGCCTCACTGCTGGCCGAATCGTCGATCCGGCTCAATTGCACTGCGCACGACCGCGATGACGCCATTCGGCAGGCCGGGCGAGCGTTGGCCGAAACCGGGGCGACCGGACCCGACTACATCAGCGCCATGATCGATCGAGAGAATTCGGTATCGACCTACGTCGGTGAAGGGTTCGCCTTCCCGCACGGAACGCTCGCCGGAAACGCGACAGTTGTCTCCGACGCCCTCGTGGTGTTGCGATTTCCCGACGGCGTCGCCTGGGACGGCAATACCGTAACTGTGGCTATCGGAATCGCCGCGGCGGGCCACCGCCACATCGGAATTCTCGCCCAATTGGCAACCGTGCTGCTCGAGACAGAAAACGCCGAACGCCTCCGCACCGCGACCACGAGCGCCGAGGTATATGAACTGCTCTCGGCGGCTACGAACACCCTCTGACCGCCGGATTCTCCACCGCTCACCACACATCGAGGACTCCATGCCAGAACGAACCGTGACCGTCGCTTCGGCGATTGGACTCCACGCCCGCCCCGCATCGCTGTTCAGCCAAGCCGCCGCCAAAGCCGGCGCGCTCGTCACGATCACCTCGCCGTCAGGGCGCTCGGTTAACGCGGCGAGCATCCTGGGGGTGCTATCGCTCGGAATCAATCACGGCGACACCGTAACGATCGCGGCCGACGGTGAGGCCGCCGAAACTGCGCTTGACGCTCTCGCCGAGTTACTGTCCACAGACCTCGACCAAGAGTGAGCGCCAGCGGCAACTGACGACCACGCGGCAGAATCGCAAACAGAACGTGCGGATGAGCGACCACGTCGTGCGTTTCAAGGTCAACGGGTATTCCGCACGGGGGCTGTTGGGCGGCGTTCGTGGCGCGCATACTGGCGATGACGGTGTGCGAGCATCCGGGCGCACCGCATGACTGTGGGAGGCGCGACGTGGCGGGCTGGAATGTCGACACCCAGGCACGCACGATCGGCATAGGCGCGATCACGATCGTTGAGGGCGCGTCGTTCTGCATTTCGGGCGCCGACGGCGACATGGACTCGACCAGACCGCACGGCGTCTTCTTCCGCGACACGCGCATCGTCTCGAGCTGGCGGTTGCGCATCAACGGCCGACCGGTCGAGCCCCTGCTTGCCACGATGCCCGAGCCGTTTCGTGCCGTCTTCACCGGCCGTGCGATTGTCGACCCCCAGCATCCAGACTCGCCTCTGCTCGTCGACCGGGAGAGACGGGTAGGAGACGGTTTGCGCGAGGACCTGACCCTTCGCAACTACTCGCAGCAACCCATCCACTGCACGGTGCACCTCGATTTCGAGTCGGATTTCGCCGACATCTTCGAAGTGAAGGAGGGGCGTGCGCACGCGAGCCACCCACAGTTGCGTCACCGCGGCGACCATCACGTGCTGATCGAGACATCCGACAACGGAGAGCGGCGGGGGATTCGCCTGCACTCTCCCCAATCGAAGCCGACAGAGGTGGGCTTGATCTTCGCCGTCGTCGTGCCAGCCCGCGGCGAATGGACCGAGAGAATCACGGTCACCCCGACGGTCGGCGGCACTGAGGTTGACGTTGGGTTCCCCGCAGGTCTTGCCACGGAGGAGACGACGGTTGAACGTCGCTTCGTGGAATGGGAGGCTCACATTCCGATCCCGTCCCTCAGCGACGAGGCGCTCGAGGACGTCCTCACCACGAGCCAGCGCGATCTCGGTTCGTTGAGAATCTTCGATCCTGACCATCCCGAACGCGCAGTCGTCGCGGCTGGCGCACCCTGGTTCATGACGCTGTTCGGTCGGGATGCGCTCCTCACCTCGATCATGTCCCTTCCGGTCGATCCCTCGCTCGCCGTCGGCACGCTGGAAACGCTCGCGGGATTGCAGGGACAGCGCGTCGATGCGATGAGCGAGGAGCAACCGGGGCGCATTCTGCACGAGGTGCGGTTCGGCGTCGACACCAAGCTCGCCCTCGGCGGGAGCAATGTGTACTACGGCACCGCCGATGCAACCCCGTTGTTCGTCGTCGCTCTCGGGGAGATGCTGCGCTGGGGCATCGACAGCAACTGGATTCACCGAATGACGCCGCACGCCGATCGGGCCCTCGCGTGGATCGATGAGTTTGGCGACGTCGATGGCGACGGATTCGTCGAGTACGAGCGCCTCAATCCGCGCGGCCTGATCAACCAGGGGTGGAAGGATTCGTGGGACGGCATCACCTTCCGCGACGGACGGCTAGCGGAGGCACCGATCGCCTTATGCGAGGTGCAGGGCTACGTCTACAGCGCCTTCGTAGCTCGGGCCCTCATCGCCCGAGCTCACGGCGATGCCGAGCTCTCAATGTCGTGGCTCACGCGTGCCCGAACTCTCAAGAAGCGATTCAACGAGACCTTTTGGATCGACGACCATGGCTATTTCGCTGTCGCTCTCGACCGCGATAAGAAGCCGGTCGACTCGTGCGCATCCAACATGGGGCACCTGCTGTGGTCGGGGATCGTCGACGACGACAAGGCCGCCGCCGTTGCCAGCCGGTTGCTGTCACCTGAGCTATTCAGCGGATGGGGCGTGCGCACCCTCGCCACGGATATGGCCGCATACAACCCGGCTGGCTACCACACCGGCGCCGTCTGGCCCCACGACAACGCGCTCATCGTGGCAGGGCTTATGCGATACGGATTCGTCGAGAAGGCCAGTGCGGTTGCGCTCGGGATCTTCGCCGCGGCGAGGGAATTCGACGGCCGATTGCCCGAACTCTTCTGCGGCTTCGACCGCACAAGCTATCCGGTTCCCGTGCCCTACCCGACATCGTGCTCACCCCAAGCCTGGGCTGCAGCCACGCCATACTCGCTGGTGCGGAGCTTATTTCGCATGGATCCGTGCGCTCCCTGTGGCGGACTGTGGATTGCGCCGGTCTTTCCCATCGCGCTCGGACACGTGCGCATCGACAACATGCCCGTCGCGGGCGCGCGAATCTCGATCGGCGTCGATGACGGGGTGCTGACCGTGACCGGACTTCCCGAAGGGATCCGGGTGCACCGGAAGCCCCGGCCCGCGCACGCCGATGCTGACGCCGGTGCCGCGGCAGATCTGTCCGCTGCTTTGGCGCCCGCGTCCGGTGAGCCTTTCAGTTTTTCAGCTGGCGATTCCGAGTCGACGCGGTGACGAACGATGCGCATCGGGCTCATCGCGCCGCCGTGGTTGACGGTGCCACCTCGTGCTTACGGAGGCACCGAAGCCGTCATCGCCGAGCTCGCCGTCGCATTGAGCGCGGCCGGGCATGACGTGATTCTTGCTGCTGCATCCGATAGCACGGTTCCTGTTCCGCTCCTACCGGGCACCGCCCCCGCCGATCCGGAGCGAATCGGCGTGGATCTGCCCGAATTGCGACACGTTGCACTCGCATATGGCGCGTTTGACGAGCTGGGTGTCGACGTCGTGCACGACCACACCATCATTGGGCCGCTCTATCGCTATCGCGGACGGGCACCGGTAGTGACGACAGCACACGGCATTTTCGACGACGAGGCGATCGATGTGTATCGCAGGATCTCCGTCGACACGGCCATCGTGGCCATCTCCCACCGCCAGGCTGAACTCGCCCGGCCGGTGCCGATTCATGCGGTTGTGCACCACGGAATAGATCCGACGACCATCCCCGTCGGCAACGGCGGAGACTACGCGTGCTTCGTGGGTCGCATGGATCCAACGAAGGGAATCGTCGACGCCATCCGCATCGCCAACCGCGCTCAGTTGCCGTTGCGCATCGCGGCCAAAGTGCGATCGAGCGGTGAGCGGGCCTACTTTACCGACGTCGTGAGTCCTTTGCTCGGGCCGAACATCGACTACATGGGGGAGATCGACCACGCCTCAAAGTTCGCACTGCTTGGTGGTGCCCGCGTCTTTCTCAACCCGATCCGCTGGGAAGAGCCATTCGGAATGGTCATCATCGAGGCGCTCTTCGCCGGCACCCCCGTAGTAACAAATCGGATCGGGTCGGCACCGGAGCTCATCCGCGACGGGGTGACCGGCTACCTGTGCGACGGTGTCGACGAGTGCGTGGACGCAGTTCGAGCGGTCTCGAACATCGACCGAGCCGCGTGTCGGACAGATGCAGAAACGCGATTCAGCGCCAAACGGATGGCTGACGAATATCTGCAGATTTTCACCGATGTGATCGGCGGCACGCCATAGCGCATCCAATCTAGCTATCCGCCCATCGGACTCGTGACGTGCGCTATGGTGGAATGTCGCATTTCGCGACTTCTATCCGCCTGCCATCGGCGATACACAATCAGATCAACCCCGTCGTTGGCCCGAACTATGTCCATACTGGAGCAATTTCTACATGACAACCGTAACGACCAAGGCACCCAAGCAGGTCGCCATCAACGACATCGGATCTGCTGAAGACTTTCTTGCCGCGGTCGAAAAGACTCTCAAGTTCTTCAACGACGGCGACCTCATCGAGGGCACCGTCGTCAAGATCGATCGTGACGAGGTACTCCTCGACGTCGGCTACAAGACCGAGGGTGTAATCCCCTCCCGCGAACTTTCTATCAAGCACGACGTCGACCCGACTGAGGTCGTCCAGGTAGGCGACAGTGTCGAGGCTCTCGTTCTCCAGAAGGAGGACAAAGAGGGCCGACTCATTCTGTCCAAGAAGCGCGCACAGTATGAGCGCGCGTGGGGCGACGTCGAGAAGATCAAGGAATCCGACGGTGTTGTCACGGGTTCGGTGATCGAGGTCGTCAAGGGCGGTCTCATCGTCGACATCGGACTCCGCGGATTCCTTCCGGCGTCGCTCATCGAGCTACGCCGCGTGCGCGACCTGACGCCATACCTCGGCCAGGAGATCGAGGCCAAGATCCTCGAGCTCGACAAGAACCGCAACAACGTTGTGCTCAGCCGCCGTGCGCTGCTCGAGCAAACGCAGAGCGAAAGCCGTTCGACCTTCCTCAACAATCTCGCCAAGGGCCAGGTTCGCAAGGGTGTCGTGTCGTCGATCGTCAACTTCGGTGCGTTCGTCGACCTCGGCGGAGTGGACGGGCTCGTCCACGTCTCAGAACTCAGCTGGAAGCACATTGAGCACGCCAGCGAGGTCGTCGAGGTTGGCCAGGAGGTCACCGTCGAGATCCTCGAGGTCGACCTCGAGCGCGAGCGCGTGTCGCTCTCGCTCAAAGCCACTCAGGAAGACCCGTGGCAGGTGTTCGCCCGAACGCACGCGATCGGACAGGTCGCTCCGGGTAAGGTCACCAAGCTCGTCCCCTTCGGCGCGTTCGTTCGCGTCGCCGAAGGCATTGAAGGACTCGTGCACATCTCCGAGCTCTCCGGCAAGCACGTTGAGCTCGCGGAGCAGGTTGTCTCCGTCGGCGACGAGGTGTTCGTCAAGGTCATCGACATCGATCTCGAGCGCCGCCGCATCTCGCTGAGCCTTAAGCAGGCCAACGAAGGCGTCGACCCCGAAGGCACCGAGTTCGACCCGGCTCTCTACGGAATGCTCACCGAATACGACGACCAGGGCAACTACAAGTACCCCGACGGCTTCGACCCGGAGACCAACGAGTGGAAAGAGGGTTTCGAGTCCCAGCGCGAGAAGTGGGAGCAGGACTACGCTGCGGCCCAGGCTCGCTGGGAAGCGCACAAGAAGCAGGTCGCGACCGCCGACGAGATCAGCGACGCACCGGTCGCCGGAGGCTCCTCGTTCTCGAACGACGCCGACTCCGCCGGAACCCTGGCAGACGACGAGGCCCTCGCGGCACTTCGTGAGAAGTTGAGCTCCAACTCTTAAGCAGTCTGTTGTGAGACGGCCGGACCCCACAGGTCCGGCCGTTTCCGCGTTAACCGCCGACCGAGCATCCGTCGCCGGCCACTCGCGTCGGGGTCCGGTTAGCATTGCTTGCGTGTATCTCATCGGCCTCACTGGCGGCATAGCCTCGGGAAAAACAGTTGTTGCTCGCCGGCTCGAGGAGCTGGGAGCCACGAGGGTGGATGCCGACCAACTCGCGCGTGACGTCGTGGCCGCTGGCACTCCCGGTCTTGCGGCGATCACCGAACGTTTCGGTGTCGGCGTGATCGCACCAGATGGCACGCTTGACCGTGCCGCGCTTGGCGCCGTGATCTTCCAGGATCCCGATGCCCGACTCGCACTCAACGGGATCACGCATCCCGCCATCCGCGAGTTGAGTTCGCGGCTGTTCGCCGAACTGGCGGATCGCGACCCCGATGCCGTCGTGGTCTACGACGTGCCGCTTCTCGCCGAGGCGTTGCGGGATCCTGGCTATCACCGGTTCGACCTCGTCGTCGTCGTCGACGCAAGCACCGAAATCCGGGTGCGACGACTCGTCGAATTGCGGGGGCTCAATCGCGAGGAAGCGCTTCACCGGCTCAACTCCCAGGCGACCAACGCGGAGCGGCTCGCGATCGCCGATGTGGTCATCGATAGCAACGGCACGCTCGAGGAGACGATCGAACAGGCGGATGCGCTCTGGGCGGGGCTCGCGAGCCGCCGCTAGCCGCATTCTGCCCACGGAGATATCCGGTACCGGTGTCGGTGGCGCTGCCTAAGCTTGAAACATGGAACCGACACGCTCAGTGCGCCCTTTCGAGGTCATCAGCGACTACATCCCCAGCGGCGACCAGCCGACGGCCATCGCGGAGCTGACCGCACGAATCAATGCAGGCGAGACCGATATCGTGCTGCTCGGTGCCACCGGTACCGGTAAGTCGGCCACCACGGCGTGGCTGATCGAAGCGGTGCAGCGGCCCACTCTCGTGCTTGCGCACAACAAGACTCTTGCGGCACAGCTCGCCAACGAATTCCGCGAACTGATGCCGAACAACGCCGTGGAGTATTTCGTCTCGTACTACGACTACTACCAGCCAGAGGCCTACGTGCCGCAGACCGATACCTTCATCGAAAAGGACTCGTCGATCAACGCCGAAGTCGAGCGGCTCAGGCACTCCACCACGAACTCCCTGCTCAGCCGCCGCGATGTAATCGTCGTCTCCACGGTGTCCTGCATCTACGGTCTCGGCTCTTCTGAGGAGTATTTGGACGCCATGATGGCCCTCCAGGTTGGCATGACGATCAACCGCGAGACCCTCATCCGCAAGTTCGTGTCGATGCAATACCAGCGCAACGACGTGGACTTCTCGCGCGGCAACTTTCGGGTGCGTGGCGACACCATCGAGATCATTCCGATGTATGAGGAGCTCGCGATCCGCATCGAAATGTTCGGTGACGAGGTCGAAGGGCTGTACAGCCTGCATCCGCTCACCGGTGACGTCGTCAAGAAGCTTGACGCGGTATCGGTGTTCCCTGGGTCGCACTATGTGGCTGGCCAGGAACGCATGCACGCGGCCATCAAGACCATCAAGGTGGAGCTCGACGAGCGGTTGAAGCAACTCGAGCGAGAGGGCAAACTGCTCGAGGCTCAGAGGCTGCGCATGCGCACGACCTTCGACATCGAGATGATGGAGCAGATCGGATTCTGCAGCGGCATCGAGAACTACTCGCGCCACATCGACCAGCGTCAGCCGGGCGAGGCTCCGCACTGCCTCATCGACTATTTCCCCGATGACTTTCTCGTCGTGATCGACGAGTCGCATGTGACAGTGCCACAGATCGGTGCGATGTACGAGGGGGATGCCTCGCGCAAACGCACGCTCGTCGACCACGGGTTTCGGCTGCCGAGTGCACTCGACAACCGTCCGCTCAAGTTCAACGAGTTTCTCGACCGGGTTGGCCAGAAGGTGTACCTCTCGGCCACGCCCGGGAAATATGAAATGGGCATCACCGACAGCGTGGTGGAGCAGATCATCCGCCCCACCGGTCTCATCGACCCGGAGATCGTCGTCAAACCATCCAAGGGCCAGATCGATGACCTGCTCGAGGAGATCCGCAAGCGCACTGCGGCCAACGAACGTGTGCTCGTCACGACGCT
>JANOYC010000126.1:0-1751 GCA_031428675.1 Microbacteriaceae bacterium
ACGTCATTCGGGTCGGCAGTCAATGATGAATCGCATCATTTCCGTGGCGTCGCCGTCGTCGAACATCGGAGCCAGGAGTTGGTTGAACTCCAGTTGCCTCTTGGCGGGGATCGATATCGCATCGTAGCCATAGCGCATGAGGCTCCCTGCCATCATCAGCTTTGATGTGCGCTTGTTGCCGTCGAAGTAAAACTGCCTTCGAGCCGCCGCGCAGAAGTACGCGATCGCCCGCTCCCGCGGGTCTTCTAGGTCCTCGAGAAGATAGGTGACGAGGGTGCGGAACTCTCGCTTCAGGTTCGCGCCGTCTTCACCGGGCTCGGACGCATGGAATGTGCCGAGAGCGCCGATGCTCACGTGACCACCACCGTCGACCTGGCCCTCGCCTCGGAAGTGACCGGACTCAATCGCCTCGTGCACCGCGATCTTGGCGTGCACGCTGTCACTCGTGGCCTTATCGAGACGGAACTCGTCTCGGCCCAACAGTTCGTCGACTAGGTTGAACCCGTCGTTCAATGCCAGGATCTGGTTCTGGTCAGCGATCCGGTGCCCTGTGACCGTGATGCCTTCAAGCAGCGTTTGGACCTCGGGCAGGGTATACGGATTGCCCTCGAGGGCGGCGGCATCCCAGACGTACTCGGGAAGCGAGTCCCGGAATCGAGCGCGGACGCGCTCGACCCCGGAACTTTCGAGGAGCGACCAGTCGACCGCCGAGCGGTCCCAAGTGACTCCGGTCTCGTCGAGCTGCACATCGAATTCGGTCCGGAGACGACCGCTGGAGCGAGCTCGGCTGCGTCCGGAAGTTGTTCGCCCGACCGCGTCGTCGGCGACTCGCGAACCGGACGGACCAGCCGTCCTCCGCCGCGCGACGTCGGCAGAGGTCTTGGCCCATCCCCCTGATCGCGCGCCTTCAGCGTTACCGTCGGCAGGGTCATCATTCTTCGCTGCCACAGCTCACCAGCTCCTTGCGATGTGCTCTGCGGCGATACCGAGCGCGCCGCCGATCCCGAATGCATCGATCAGCCCCTGGATCGGCGCGACGAGATTGATCCTGCCGTCCTGCCATGAATCGACCGCGACGCCGTCGGTGTGCTCGGCGACGATGAGGTTCGCCTTCTCGGGTCGCACGAGCTCCATGTTGTCGAGTAGACGGGTGAACCGGTGGGGGTCGCTGCAGTAGACAACGCACGGGCGAGGCACTGCGCCTGCGGCGCCAGAAGCCGGTTTTGGCGCTTCTGTCGATACTGGGTAGTCATTCTCGAGCGGCTCGTCGATGCGGTCGATCACAGCCGCGCCGGAGAGGAACCACTCCTGGTTGGAGAAGTCGCCAGCCGATGCGAGCTTCAGTTCGGTGACCTGGCCGCGAAGGAACTCCGCGCCGGCCCGGTGTAGCAGGCTAGCGCTTTGGCCGGCTTGCCTGACGATCTCCACTGGGTCGCCGTCGGGAACCCATCGGCGAAGGCGCTGCACCCACTCGTCGACGCCGCCGGTTCGACCGCTCAACTCGTATGTGGCCTGGAAGAGCGGGTCGAGCATGGCCCGCGCGGCTCGCGCTGCGTCTGGGTCAGACAGCGGAACCAGGGACAGCTCGAGGTCGTACCCGCCGGCGAGCGAGAGTTCGCGGAGGCTGCCGATCGTGGGATCGACCTGGCCATTCTGTATGCGAAACGGCGTGGAGCGCGCGAGCCCGGACCGCGCCGCGAGAGCTGATTTAGATAGCCGCGATGCCTGGCTCAGCTGCTCGATAATGTGTT
>JANOYC010000127.1:0-3054 GCA_031428675.1 Microbacteriaceae bacterium
ACCGCGACCGCCCGCCAACGCGGCGCGCGCCCCAGCACGAGGGCGACCACAGCAAGCAACCCGATGGCCGCAAGAAAGATGAGGTTGAGACTCCAATACGTCACAGCCCGCGGTCCTCTCGTCGCGCTACCCAGGCGGCGACTGCCCCGTAGGCATTCATGGAGAGGTAGCACAGCAGGGTGAGGAAGACGATCTCCTCGATCGGCAGCTCGCGGGCCACGACGATTCCCGTCATGATCTCGGTCTGACCCCGGAAGAAGATGCCGAGCGAGATGCCGGCGATGTCCCAGGCGGTAAAGAACACCACTCCGGTCACGAGCACGATGGCTGCGCGCGCGGGATCACGCCAGAAGAACAGCGAAAAGCGACGATCGAGCATCACCATGCCGGTGAGCGCGATCGCGAGTGCCGCAAGGTAAATGATGCCCATCAGAGGGGCTCCGGCAACGGAGTCGTCGACGTGTCGCCACGAAGCCGCTTCACGAGAATCTCAGCGCTGATCAAACACATCGGCAGTCCGATTCCGGGGATGCTCGATCCACCCGCATAGAACAAGCCGCGCACCTTTCGCGACCGGTTTCCAGCACGGAAGAACGCACTCTGCGAGAGAGTGTGCGCGGGGCCGAGAGCGGTGCCCTTCCACGCATTCAGCTCGGCTGCGAAGTCGCCGGGGGCAACGGTGCGACGCACCGTGATTCGCTCGGCGAGGTCGTCGATGCCCGTCCACTCCGCGATTTGCGTGATGACCTGCTGGGCGAGTCGCTCGACGCGCTCATCACCACCGCGCCCGATCTTTGGGTCGGCGGGCACGGGAACGAGCACGAATAGGTTTTCGTAGCCCTCCGGCGAAACGTTCGGGTCGACGCCGCTGGGCTTGCAGATGTAGAGCGATGCTGGCTGTGGCACGGTCGGCGACTTGCCGAAAATCGCCGCGAACCCTTTCTCCCACTCTTTCGTGAACAGAAGCGTGTGGTGCTCCAATTCGGGGAGCTCGCCCTTCACGCCCAGGTACAACAACAACGCCCCGGGCCCGGCAGTCTTTGTCGCCCAGTATTTCTCCGGGTATGTCTGGTGTCGCCGCTTCAGCAGCGTGGTTTCGCTGTGGTGCAGATCTGCCGCCGAAACGACGATGTCGGCGTCTGCGGTCATGGTCGTGCCGGTGTCGGTGCCGGATTCGCCTTCGAGACGGTAGTCGACGCCCGTCCCTCGTCCCTTTGTGACGACAATGCGCGTGGCAGTGGCATCCGTGATGATCGTGACACCGGCTGCACGCGCAAGGTCGGCGATGCTCTCGATGAGTCGCGTGAATCCGCCCATCGGGTAGAGCACACCGTCGGACAGGTCGAGGTGGCTCATCAGGTGATACATGCTCGGCGTGAGGTACGGAGACGACCCGAGGAACACCGCGGGATAGCCAAGGATCTGTTGCAGTCGACGATCTTTGACCGTGCGCCGGGCGAGGGTCGCCAGCGGCTCGACGAGAAGGCGTGACAGCGTCGGGGTCTTCGCAAGGATGTCGCGGGTGAGCAACGGACGAAAGCTCTGGAACGTCGTATAGAGAAACGACGACTTCGCCATCTCGTAGGTCTCTCGCGCCGAATCCAAGTAGCGGGCGAGTTTCGCGCCCGCGCCTTTCTCGATCTGCTCGAACAGCGCTATGTTGTCGTCTCGCCTGGCCGAAATATCGACCGGCATCTGCTCGCCTTCGAAGTACACGCGGTAGCCCGGGTCGAGAGTCACCAGGGTCAATTGCTCGTCGGCCGTCGTACCCATGAGCCGAAAGAAGTGGTCGAACACTTCAGGCATGAGGTACCACGAGGGGCCGGTGTCCCAACGAAACCCGTCGCGCTCCCACGATCCCGCCCGCCCGCCGATCTCCGGCCGTGCCTCGAGCAGGGTCACCTCGTGCCCTTCCCGGGCGAGCAACGCTGCCGACGCGAGGCCACTGATTCCCCCGCCGATCACGACAACACGGCTCATGAACGTGCCTTTCGTCCGGCAACAGCGGCGAGCGCGATGCGTACTTTCACCGCGTTGGGAACGCGCACGCGCGTCGTCAACAGATCAGCAGCCGGCGTCGAGCGGATGCGCGCGGCCAGCTCGGCAAACAGGTTGTGCGCCAGCACTACGGCACGTCTCGATCCCGCGGGGATCGCCGGAATCACCGCCGCTGCCGTGGCCAGATCGCGGTCGATGTCGTCGAGCAGTCGCGCCTTCTCGTCTTCACCGAAGGAGTCGACAGAGATGCCCGGAAAGTAGCTGCGGCCGAGCGCACCGAAGTCGGCGGCGAGATCCCGGAGGAAGTTGACTTTCTGGAAAGCGGCGCCGAGAGCCCGGGCGCCGACCGTGAGCCGGGCATCCTCGATCGAATCGATCGTGGTTGCTCGCAGGAAAGCGCGAAGGCACATGAGCCCGACGACTTCGGCAGAGCCATACACGTAGCGGTCGAAGCTCTCCTGGTCGTGCTCGGTGCGGCTGAGATCCATCCGCATCGAGGCGAAGAACGGGCCGGTCAAGTCGACGCCGAAGCCGACCTCGCGAGCAGTGCGGGCGAACGCGTGCACGATGAGGTTCGCGCTGAACCCGCTCGCTATCGCGCGCTCGGTTTCGGCTTCGAGGTCGTCCAGCGCGTTCGCGATCGCGGCGGGCGCGAGCCCTACGGCCGCGGCCACGCCGTCAACAATCTCATCGGCGACCCGCACTAGCGCATAGATGTGCTCGACGTGCCGACGACAAGCGGGCTCGAGCAGCCGACTCGCCATGCCGAACGATGTCGAATAGCGATGAATAACGATGCCTGCAGCCTCGGAGGCCGCGCGATCGTACAGGTCGATTGCCGACTGCGTGCTCACGTCAGCGGACCACGCCCGACCAGCACCGCGAGACGCGTGTGGTTAGGCTTCGTGTGGTTACGCTTCGTGTGGTTAGGCTGATGTCGCGTTGCCGCGCCCCGCCGACGCAGCCTCGACGCTCACGTGCGACCGCGATCAGGCTCGAACCATACACAGTAGGCAGAGTACCGCGAACATGAGCGACGCTATCGAGCAGGTCGTG
>JANOYC010000128.1:0-4010 GCA_031428675.1 Microbacteriaceae bacterium
GTGGAGCCGCCCACGGCATCCTGCAGCGACGGGATAAGCGCTCGCAGCTCTTCCGACACCGCAACGGTATTGCCTGCAGCCGACTTCGACACCGCGAGCGTTACCGCGGGCTCGCCGTTTACCCGCGACAGTCCCGTCGGCGGGTCGGGAACGACGTCGACGGTTGCGATATCCCGCATGGCGAGCGGGCCCTGGGTCGCGCTCAGCAGCGGGAGCGCCGCGATCTCGTCCACCGAGGTGATCCGGGCGCCCGCCTGCACGACGAGAGTGCTGTCATCCTCGGTGATCTGACCGGCCGGAAGGAGGATGCCGTTGGAATCAAGCGCGTCGCGGATGGCCGCTTTCGACAACCCCGAGGCGACCAGCAGGTCGGAGTCGGGGGTAATCACGATGCGCTGCGTGGAAGCGCCGAGCAGGTTGACGTCGCTCACCTCGTCGAGTTTGCGAATCTCCGGAATCGCTGACCGCTCCAACCGGGCGGTGAGTTCAACCGGGTCGAGGTCGCTCGAGACGGCGATCTGCATCACGGGCAGATCGGAGAAGTTGAAGGTCAGCACACGCGGATCGACGCCCTCGGGCAGTTGGGCCGCCAGCCGGTTGATCGCGACCTGAACTTTCTGCTCGGCCGTCGCGATATTGGTGCCGTAGTCGAACGACGCCGTGACGTTGGAGAAGCTTGCGCTCGACGAGGCCGTCGTGGAATCGAGACCCGCAATCGACTGGATCGCGGACTCGATCGGTGTGCTTACGTCTTTTGCGACAACGTCGGGCGATGCTCCCGGGTAACTCGTGATCACGAACACTTGAGTGAGCGCGAACGACGGGATCAGTTCTTGCTTGAGGGTCGACAGCGAAATGCCCCCGAAAATCCCGACCACGAGCGTGACGAGTGCGATGAGCGCTCGATTGCGCAGGCTGAAGACCGAAAGGAGATGCACCCTGTCGAGTATTCCAGCGCGAGCCGGTTTTGTACCCCGATTGTCGGCCCGTTATACGACCGAGACGAGCTCCTCGGTGTTGGTCGGGCTCCAGCGAGTGACGGATTCCCACGCGGCGACCAAAGCCGCCACGGCCCTGTCGATGTCGGCAGGCGAATGCGAGAACGGAATGCGGATGAATCGCTCGAGTGATCCATCGACGCCGAAGCGCGGTCCGGCAGCGAGCAACAGGCCTTCGGCACGGGCGGCCAAGGTGAGTTGCGAACTCAGAGGAGCCCCGAGGTTCACCCATGCCGTAATGCCCCCGGGCACTCGAGGCACGATCCACCCGGGCAGCTGTTCCTTGAGAAGTGCCGCCAGGTGATCACGCCCCGCCCGGAGGTGAGCGCGCCGGATCGCGAGAATGCCGTCGTAGTCGTCGAGCAAGTTCTTCACGATTAATTGTTCGAGAACCGGTGTGCCAAGATCTCCTGACGCGCGGTTGCGCGCGAGACGGGTAATGAGTGGTCGCTCGGCCCGAACCCAGCCGACGCGGAGACCCCCCCAGACTGTCTTGCCGACCGAGCCAACGAGCACGGCGTGGCTCTCGGCGCCGCGCGGGGCGTAGGCGGCGAAAGGCAGCGGCTGTTCGACATCATCGATCGCCAGCTCGGCCATGGTCTCGTCGGCGACGAGAGTCGTTCCGGCACGAACCGCGAGTTCGATCGTGCGCAATCGCAGGTCGGGCGTCATTGTTTGGCCGGTGGGATTGTGGAAGTCGGGCATGAGGTATCCGAACGAGGGACTCGTGCGCTGCAGTGCCTGCTCGAGGGCGAGCTCGTCCCAGCCGTCGTCCGCAGTAACGCTCACCGGCACGAATCTCCCTCCAGCCGACCGCAAGGCTTCGAATGCATGCGGGTAGCTGGGCAGCTCGACGAGCGCGGAGTCCCCCCGTGCCATCACCGTGCGTGCGAGAAGTGCGATGGCATGCTGCGCTCCGAGTGTGACCATAATCTGGTCGGCGTCGGTCGCTAGCCCGCGCGCCGCATATCGACTGGCGATCGCCTGCCGGAGCACGCGCAGACCGATCGGATCGAATCCGCTCTCGCCGAGGTAGTCGGGGAGTTCCGCCGCGGCGCGCGATGCCGCCGCCGCAATCGTCGGTATCGCTGGGAGTGTCGCCTTGCTGAAGTCGAGCAACCCGATCTCGTCGCCGAAAGTGAACCCGGCCGCCGATTGTGGCAGTCGAGCAACGCTCCCCGATCCGCGAACGCTTTCGAGATAGCCGGCATCCCGCAGAGTTGCGTATGCCGCCGTGACCGTTGTGCGACTGAGTGCCAGGTGCGCCGAAAGCTCGCGCTCGGCGGGAAGCCTGGACCCGAGCGTGATGCGCCCGTCGAGAATGAGAAGGCGGATTCGGTCCGCCAGTGCCGCGTAAGCGGGTGCGTCAACGCGTCGCCAAGGACCCAATTGGTGCTCGAGCGCACGAGCCGATAGCAAAACCATATGGCCACCTTAGGCAAATTGGCATCTTGTTTCTAGACTGCTTCCGCAATTGGATACTCAGATGACGCCGCAATCCCCTATTGGCCCTATCGCCATTCTCATTCGCCGCATTCTGCAACTTGTAGTCGGGCTGTTCTTCTACGGGTTTGCCATCGGAATGATGGTGCGCGCTGGTATTGGAGTGTCACCGTGGGACGTACTCTCGCAAGGCGTTTCGTTGCACAGCGGGATGTCATTCGGGCTATCGACGAACGTCATCGGCGCGCTCGTTCTGTTGCTCTGGATCCCGATTCGCCAAAAGCCCGGTATCGGAACGGTTGTGAACGTGCTGCTCATCGGGCCGAGCGCCGAAGTGGCGCTCGCGGTCGTACCCGTGGCCCGGGATCCGCTTACCGGCATCATCCTTTTCGGCGGCGGACTCGTTCTCCTCGCCGTCGCGACCGGCCTTTACATCGGCGCGGATTTCGGCCCTGGCCCACGCGACGGCCTTATGACTGGCCTGCACCGGCGAACGGGCTGGCCGATTTGGCTCGTCCGCACCGGCATCGAATCGAGCGTCCTGCTCGCCGGATGGATGCTTGGCGGCAGCGCCGGGATCGGGACCATCGCGTTTGCGTTGCTCATCGGCCCCATGGTCAATGTCACTATCCCGATGTTTGCCGTGCCCACTGCGCGTCGTTCGCTTCGCCGGAGTACGGCGATACCGTTGCAGTCATGACAGGCATACGCCGCACCAGACCCGGAGGGCGGCACGTCATGGCTGTTTTCCTCGGCGGCGGGATCGGCGTCGCGCTTCGACTCGCGCTCGACGCGGTGATCCCGACCGCGGCCGGCGATTTCCCGCTCGCGACAATAATCGCCAATGTGATCGGGTCTTTCGCTCTCGGCATTCTCGTTGCACGCGTCTGGCCGACCGCATCCTCGACGGTGAAGGCGGCCATTGGACCGGGCCTTTTGGGCGGGTTCACGACCTTCTCCGCCGTTGTTGTCGCTGTCGTTGATGAAGCATCCCGAGGAGCGTGGATGCTCGCGGTCGGCTACCTCGCAGCGACACTCGTGCTCGGCCTCTCCGCCGCTGCCGCCGGCCTGAGGGTCGGTCAGCGAGGGGAGCGCGTCCGACGACCGCTCGATATCGAGGTCGACGAGTGATGTCGCTCGTCGCGTTGTCGGTTGTCGTCGTTGGTGGCGCCGCGTCCGTTGTGCGCTACCTCGTGACGCTGGCGATCGTCGGTCGGGAGCCGTTGCCGTGGGCGGTGTTCGCCGTCAATGTGGTGGGATCGGCGTTGGGAGGCGCGGTTCTCGGTTGGAGCGAAGCGGCCGCTCTGTCGGAAGCGGCACGGCTCATCCTGCTCGCCGGCGTGGCTGGCGGGCTCACGACGTTCTCGGCGTTCAGCGTCGAAACGATGCAGCTGGTCATGACCGGCAAGTGGCGCAGCGCGATCGGCAACGTGCTCGCGAACGTGGTGGTGGGCCTGACGGTGGCAGCCCTCGCCTTCGCCCTCTCCCGGTCCGGGGGGGGGGGGGGTTTTTTGGGGATGTAGGGGGGGGGGGGGGGGGGAAAGAAGCCACAACCCGGCCCGCGGGGGG
>JANOYC010000129.1:0-7276 GCA_031428675.1 Microbacteriaceae bacterium
GGGTGCGAAAGCGCCGCAGGCCGCTGGTGTCATCCACACCGACTTCGAAAAGGGCTTCATCAAGGCCGAGATCATCGGATTCGACGACCTCGTCGCCACCGGTTCGATCGCCGAGGCCCGAGCGAAGGGCAAGGCCCGGATCGAGGGTAAGGAATACGTCATGCAAGACGGCGACGTGGTCGAGTTCCGTCACAGTTAGACCTCAAGATAGGAATCTGGCATGGACTCGGTCTCGGGTGACGCACCTCCGACTGACGTGCACCGTCGTCGCGAGTTCGTAGAAGCGCTTGCAGGGCAGGCACGGCTGTGGGCGGGGGCTGCGGGAACGGTGACAGTCACGAAGGAAGATGACGACTACATTTTCGCTTCGCTTCCAGTGAGCGATGCCGCCGCGCCAGTTTGGGTTGCGGCCTCCGAATGGATCGATGTTCAAGTGGGATCGTCGAACAACAGCCGATGGAAATTCTGCTACACAGACGAGGACATGTCTGCCGTTTTTGATCTTGTGCGAGCGGTAATCGATGGTGGCGCGACAGAGTTTCGGGCCTTCGGGCGCTCGCAAGTGGAAGTCTCTTCCCTACTCGGAACTCTCCGGTCGAAGACTGGCCTTGAAACCTATTGGGGGCTCATTCCGGCGCCGGGCTGGCATCAGTGGGGACAACAGCACACGTTCCGCGCCTATGCCGGTCAGGGCAGAATCTGACGTGGTCGAGCTCCGCTTCAACGTGTAGCTCTGTGACTGCACGCCTGTAGCGTGCCACGAGCGTAACATGTAACATTTCGTTATGGCTGTGCGAGACAGGGTCGGCGCGCATCGGGACCGGATGCGGGAGCAGGGCTTCCGTCTTGTACAGATGTGGGTTCCCGACGTGCGTTCTGAGTCGTTCGCGGCAGAAGCTCATACGGAGTCTGTCGCGGTGGCTCTTGCGGACCATGCCAGCGATGACCAGTCCTTTGTCGAAGCCGTCTCGGCTCCGTGGGAGGAATGATTAGAGGCGAGATTTGGTCCGTCGCGGGCGGCATATACGCTTCAAAACCGAGACCGGCAGTCGTGCTGCAGGATGATCGCTTCGACGGCACACGATCTGTCACTGTGTGTCCATTGACGTCCACTCGAGTTTCCGCCCCCCTTCTGCGGATGCCACTCCCCGCCGACCCGCTGACCGGCCTCGATGAACCCAGCTTCGTGATGGTCGACAAGATCACCACAGTGCGTCGCGCGAACTTTGGGCAGAAGATCGGCAGGATGTCGTCGTCGCAGCTCGTCCATTTGGAGCGCCTGATTATTGTTTTCCTCGGATTGGCCGATTGAGCTAACGAGGAAGGCGGTTCTCGTCAAAGGGTGAGCGGCGCTCACCAGGTCTTCGAGGAGGTGCCGTGAGACATGAGCGATCTGCTCGTGAAACGATCTTGCGCACGAACTGCAAGGCCGCCGCATGAACCTCGTCGTCGGTGGCGGCGGGCTCGAAATTATGCAGAGTGTGGGTGTTCCGGCACATGAAACAAAAATAATCGTCGGGTGCCGACGAGGCAGGGCAGCGACGGTGGCAGGATGGCGTCATGACCGAACACCCGCTGCACATCACCGGCGACAACGCAGCAGACGAGCTGTTGAGCGCTGAACCGTTCGCGCTTCTGCTCGGCATGCTGCTCGACCAGCAGATCGCGATGGAGACGGCTTTCGCCGGGCCGGCGAAGATCCGCGACCGCATCGGCGGCCTCGATCCGGCAACGATCGCGGCCTACGACGCAGACGCGTTTATCGAGGTGTTCCGCACCACTCCTGCGGTGCATCGGTTTCCCGGGTCGATGGCCGGGCGTGTGCAGACCCTCGCCGACGTCGTCGAGCGCGATTGGAACGGGGATGCCGCGGCAATCTGGACGCACGGCTCACCCAGCGGCGCCGAGATTCTCGATCGCCTGAAAGCACTGCCGGGCTTTGGCGAACAGAAGGCTAAGATATTCCTCGCCCTGCTGGGAAAGCGCGCGGGCGTGGAGGCCGAGGGCTGGCGCGAGGCATCTGCACCCTACGGCGAAGAGGGTTCCTTCCGCTCTGTCGCCGACATCGTCGATGCCGGGTCACTCGCGAAAGTGCGGGAAACGAAGAAGGCCACAAAAACTGCGGCGAAAAAAGGCTGAGCTCAACCGGCGGCGTGTCGCATCTGAGAGTCAATCAATCAATCACGGTGACGTGACAATGATCCGAACCAGATCACCGCGCTGTCAGCGTGATTGGCGGCGCTTGCCGACCCGGGGAGCGCCCTTCACTGCTGGCGCTCGGCCCTTGCCCTTCGATGCCTTTGCCTTGCCGCCCGGTGGGGGAGCGGCAGCTTCTGCCGCCGTCGCAGAGCGCGTGCGTTCGTGCCGGGACTGGTCACGTAACGCGATGCCGGCATCTGACATTGTCGTGCCGGGCGCCGAATAGTCGAACAACGGATAGCCGAGTTCGGCCTCTAACGCCTTCACGGAGGCGACGACGGTCGACCTCGGCACATTCAGCGAGCGAGCTGCGTGTGCGAAGTTCAGATTCTTTGTCGCCGCAACGAAGTGACGAGCGTGTGTGCCGTTCATGGGAGTCCATTCGACCACGCGGCGACGAACTCCGCGTCCGCAGAGACGAGTGCGGCGTTGAGCTCAGGCTAATCCGTGATGGGTGGCGCATCCCAATTTACTCCTATATGTTAGGACAAACAAACATGCGGGTGACTCCGTCGCTGCAGCAATCATTCAACGAGGAGTGAGCAATGAAGCTTGGTGTGTATACGGCTGTTCTGCACGACCGTGACCTAGCCGAAGCGCTCGACGTTATTGCTTCTCTCGGGCTGAACGGTGCGGAGATCAACTCGGGCGGGTTCTTGGCCCCGCGCCACTTGCCGATCGCCGATGTTATGGACAGCGACGTCAAGCGTGACGATTACCTGTCGCTGTTTTCGGATCGGGGAATCACGCTCACCGCCCTCAACTGCAACGGCAATCCGCTGCACCCTGACCCCGCGGTCACGCACGGTGACGATGTCTTCGCGGCGATTCGTATCGCCGCTCGGCTTGGAGTGAAGCGAGTCATCACTATGTCCGGGTCGCCGTCGAACCAGCGAGACGGGATTCGACCTGCCTGGGTAGTGAATCCGTGGAACAGCGTCGACATTGACTCCCTCGATTACCAGTGGAACGAGGTAGCCGTGCCGTATTGGAAGCGCGTGAACGCGGTCGCGGCCGAGCACGACGTCAAAGTCGGCATCGAAATGCACCCCCAGAACATCGTGTTCAACCCAAGCACGCTCGTTCGACTCGTTGAGCAGACCGGTGCCACCCATGTGGGTGCGGAGATGGATCCATCGCACCTCTTCTGGCAGCAGATCGATCCGATTGCCGCCCTCGAATACCTGGGAGGGCTGACCTACTCAGCCGCGGCGAAAGACATTCGCATCAACGAAGCGGTGAAGATTCATGGCGTTCTGGATGATCGCTTTCGCCGTGTTCCCGAGTCGGAGAATCCTTTGGCTCTGGGTGGCGGTTACACGCTGTGCGATTGGCCGAAAGATTCCGCGTGGGAATTCGTCGCCCTCGGGATCGGCCACGATCAGGAATTCTGGAACTCTTTTGTCGCGACGCTCGCGCGCACGGCCCCCGAAACCGACCTTGCCATCGAGCACGAAGATGCGTCACTCGGTCGTGTTGAGGGGCTAGAAGTCGCCGCGACCGTGCTGAAGACGGCATTCCGGGCGGCGCGTTGAACGGTGCTCGACGAGGCATTGCGCCCCTGGCCTTCATCCCCTACTCTATCAATGTGCATATGTCCTAACAAATGGAAATGCTCCACAGACCGCAGCTCCATTCCTAGCCACGAAAGTTGTACAGCGAAGTATGACCGAAACACAGAACACCCCCTTTGACGTCGTGACCATAGGCCGAGTCGGTGTGGACATCTACCCCCTGCAGATCGGCGTTGGGCTGGAGAAGGTCGAGACATTCGGCAAGTTCCTCGGCGGCAGTGCGACCAACGTCGCTGTTGCCGCAGCCAAACACGGACTGTCGAGCGCGGTCATTACCCGCACAGGGAACGACCCCTTCGGCACCTACATCCACGAGGAACTCCTGCGCCTCGGCGTGAGCGACGCCTTCGTCTCGGGGGTCGAGGGGCTGAACACGCCTGTTGTGTTTTGCGAGATCTTCCCACCGGACGACTTTCCGCTCTACTTCTACCGCGCTCCGAAGGCGCCTGACCTCGTCATCAACCCCGACGAACTCGATCGTGCCGCCATCCGCGACGCGCGCGTCTACTGGTCGACCGTCACCGGACTATCGCAAGAGCCCAGCAGGGCCGCGCATTTCGCAGCGTGGGAGGTGCGAGGTCGTGCGCCACTCACCATCCTCGATCTGGACTACCGCCCGATGTTTTGGGAAAACCCCGCGGATGCCACCGCCCAGGTGGAGAAAGCGCTGTCCCAGGTGACCGTTGCAGTGGGCAACAAGGAGGAGTGCGAGGTCGCGGTCGGTGAAACCGAGCCGAACCGCGCGGCCGACGCCCTCCTTGAGCGCGGCATTGAACTCGCTATCGTCAAGCAAGGGCCGAAGGGGGTTCTCGCCAAGACGCGCGATGAATCGGTCGAAGTGCCTCCCTACTTCGTCGACGTCGTCAACGGTCTTGGTGCCGGCGACAGCTTCGGCGGGGCGCTCTGCTACGGACTTCTGCAAGGGTGGGGGCTGGAGCGCATCCTTCGCTTCGCCAACGTCGCCGGCGCGATCGTCGCCGGTCGGCTCGAGTGCTCAACCGCGATGCCGTCTACGGCTGAAGTTGACGAGATTCTGAAAGTGATCGGCGCATGATCGGACTTGACCTTGCCGCTCTTCGCGAGACCCGGGCGACCGACCCCTCTGCGATCGCGACGGCGCTCGCGAATCGCACGAAACGCAAGCTCATCCAAGGCGACGGCAAGTTGCTCATCGTGGCATTCGACCACCCCGCGCGTGGTGCTCTCGGCGTCGGCAGCGACCCGTATGCGATGGCCGATCGCGAGCAAGTGCTTGAGCGACTCGTCGCTGCTTTGTCGCGTCCCGGCGTCGACGGCGTTCTCGGTACCCCGGACATAATCGATGACCTGGCGCTACTCGGAGCGCTTGACGACAAGATTGTGGTCGGCTCCATGAACCGCGGAGGCCTGCGCGGGTCTACCTTTGAAATGGATGACCGCTACACGGGTTACGACATCGACTCGATGGTGCGCGACGGCCTGGATTTCGCCAAGAACCTGGTGCGCATCAACCTCGCCGACCCCAAGACTGTCGACACTCTCGAGGCCTCCGCCCGCGCGGTCGATGCCGCCGCCGCCGCCTCGATCCCGCTCATGCTCGAGCCGTTCATGAGCGATTGGGTCAATGGTCGAATCGTCAACGATTTGACTACGGAAGCGGTTATCCTGTCGGTCGCCATCGCCTCCGGGCTCGGCAATTCGAGCGCCTACTCGTGGCTCAAGCTCCCCGTCGTTCCCGACATGGAGCGCGTGATGGCGGCAACGACCCTGCCGACGCTCCTGCTCGGCGGCGAACCCGCTGACGATCAAGACGAAGCGTTCGAATCGTGGAGCAACGCGCTCGGCCTACCGGGCGTGCGCGGACTCGTCGTCGGCCGCAGCCTCCTCTTCCCGCACGACGGCGATGTGGTCGCCGCCATCGACACCGCCGCTGCACTCGTGCACGGCGAGTAGCCCCGCAACCCTCCGAGCCTTCCCGCAACGAAGAAAGAAGATATCGACCATGACCGAACTTCCTGTCGTCTCGCACTGGATCGACGGCGCAGAGCGCCCCAGCGAATCCGGGCGCACGGCTCCCGTCTACGACCCTGCGCTGGGTGTCGTCACCAAACGCGTCGCGCTCGCGAACGCGAGCGAGATCGAAGAGGCGATCGCCTCCGCCTCGAAGGCGTTCCCCGCCTGGCGCGACCTCTCCATCGCCAAGCGTCAAGCGATCATGTTCCGCTTCCGCGAACTCCTCAATGAGCGCAAGCCCGAACTCGCCGAAATCCTTACGAGCGAGCACGGCAAAGTGCTCTCAGACGCGCTCGGCGAGATCAGTCGCGGCCAAGAAGTTGTCGAGTTCGCGACGGGCATGCCGCACCTGCTCAAGGGCTTCTACTCCGAGAACGTTTCGACCGGCGTCGACGTGTACTCGACGCGCCAGCCTCTCGGAGTCGTCGGGATCATCAGCCCGTTCAACTTCCCGGCCATGGTGCCGATGTGGTTCTACCCGATCGCGCTCGCGGCCGGCAACACGGTCGTCCTGAAGCCGAGCGAGAAAGACCCGAGCGCGTCCATCTGGGTCGCGAAGCTGCTCAAGGAGGCCGGCCTTCCTGACGGCGTATTCACGGTGCTCAACGGCGATAAGGAATCCGTCGATGGATTGCTCACGCACCCCGATGTGCAGGCGATCTCGTTCGTCGGCTCCACCCCGATCGCACAGTACGTCTACGAGACAGGCACGAAGCATGGCAAGCGCGTCCAAGCCCTCGGAGGGGCGAAGAACCACATGCTCGTGCTACCCGACGCCGACCTCGACCTCGTCGCCGACTCCGCGATCAACGCCGGCTTCGGCAGTGCTGGCGAGCGCTGCATGGCGATCAGTGTCGTCGTCGCGGTCGAACCGGTCGCCGATGACCTCATCGAGAAGATCACGACGCGGATGGCAAAGCTCAAGACCGGAGACGGCCGACGTTCGTGCGACATGGGTCCGCTCGTTACCGAGGTGCACCGCGACAAGGTCGCGTCGTACATCGACATCGCGGTCGAAGACGGTGCCACCGTTGTCGTTGACGGCCGAGGGATCGAGGTCGATGGAGACCCGAACGGATTCTGGCTCGGGCCCACTCTGATCGACAAAGTGAGCACGTCGTCGAAGGTCTACACCGAGGAGATCTTCGGTCCGGTGCTCTCCATCGTGCGCGTCGAAAGCTACGAGGAGGGCGTGGCGCTCATCAACTCCGGTGCATTCGGCAACGGAACGGCGATCTTCACGAACGACGGCGGTGCGGCTCGCCGCTTCCAGAATGAGATCCAGGTCGGCATGATCGGCATCAACGTGCCGATTCCCGTGCCGGTCGCCTACTACTCGTTCGGTGGATGGAAGAGCTCGCTGTTCGGAGACACCAAGGCACACGGAGTCGAGGGAGTGCACTTCTTCACCCGTGGCAAGGCGATCACCTCGCGCTGGCTCGACCCGAGCCACGGCGGCATCAACCTTGGCTTTCCCCAGGCGTAACCTTCCCTCGCCAACCGCACTCCAC
>JANOYC010000130.1:0-24806 GCA_031428675.1 Microbacteriaceae bacterium
GGCGACCGCTCTTCGCGAAGCGCTCGATATTATGCTTCGGTTGTTCGCGCCGTTCATCCCCTTCGCGACGGAAGAGGTGTGGCGCTGGACCCACGACAGCTCGGTGCACACGGCGGAGTGGCCGGCAACGGCAGGTGCGACAGCGACCGGGCTACTTCCGCTGGTGGGAGAGGCGCTCATCGGCATCCGCCGGGCAAAGACCGATGCGAAGGCGTCCCAGAAGACTGAGGTGAGCTCAGCAACCGTCGCCGGGCCAGCTCTCCTGCGACGTGCGGCCGGCGACCTGCAAGCCGTCGGACGCATCCGGGAACTGTCCTTCATCGACGCACCGACTGTCGCCGTCATGGCCATCGAATTGGCGGAACAACCCGCCATCGACCCGGTCCTCTGATGATCGCCTGTCGAGATATCGTCACCTCCGACCGAGCTGCTTGGCGGCGGATGTTTCTCGACTACGGCGTATTCTACGAGACCGCATTTTCCGATGCGCTCATCGACGGCATAGCCATCGGCTTCGCGCACTACCGCATGCTTCCGGAGACCTTCACGGCGGGCCCCGGCTGGTTCCTCGACGACCTTTGCGTGGTGCCGGATGCCCGGGGTTCGGGAGCGCACACCGCGCAACGCGTGTACAACCGGCTCGCGAAACGACTCGATTGGGTCACCTACGAAAGGGAGATCGACTGATGCAACTCGGAACCCGCTGGGCCGTCGGCGCGACGCCGCCCGAACGCCTCACCGACGACGTGGTCGCTGCCGTGAAGAAGGTCGAAGCGGAACTCGTCGACATCGACACGGCCGCTTGGCGTTGGACGCTCACGTGGCTCGAGAATCGACCCGTCGTCGAACTCGACGACGGCACGACGATTCGCGTGGATCACACCGGCGCGGTAACGATCTCTGCCGCCGACTGACGGGGTCGGCCGGCTCGCACGAGCCAGAGGAAGGCGAGGGCGCCCATCACCAGGCCCCAGAACGCGGAGCCGATTCCGAGGATCGTGACGCCGGAGACGACGACAAAGAACGTCAGAACTGCCACGATTCGATGCGCCGGCTCGTAAAGCGCGTCGGTGATCGAGGAGCCGAAGGCGCCGAAGAGCGCCAACCCGGCGACCGCGGTGATCAGCACCGGCGGGGCGACAGCGACCAGGGCGCTAGCTGCGCTCGCTCCGAAGGAGAGCAAAACGTAAGCGATGCCGCAGGCGAGCGTTGCAATCCAGCGGCGGCGCGCATCCGCATGAGCGTCTGGACCGGCCATCATGGCTGCGGTGATCGCGGCCATATTGAGCACGTGGCCACCCAAGGGTGCGACGATCGCCGAGGCCACGCCTGTGCTCAGAAGTACCGCACGGGCTGGCACCGCGCGGTAACCGAAAGTGCGCAAAACGGCGAAACCGGGCACGTTCTGACCCGCCATCGTCACGAAGTAAAGTGGGACGCCCAGACTCACGATGACGAGTGGGTCGACGGTCGGCGGCACGAGATCCAGCACCGGCGCGAGCGAGTGGTCCGAGAAGTCACTCGCGCGACCCGACAAAGCGATCGCGGCAATCGTTGCAATCACGGCGCCAGCGACCGCCCAGCGCGGAGCAAGCCGAGCAAGTACCGCCCAGACGACAACCGCCGGGAGCGCGAGCCTCGGAAGCTCGACGGCCGCCTGCACGGGTGCCAGGCAAATCGGCACGAGGATTCCGGCAAGCATCGCGCTGCCGATCGCCGAGGGGATGCGCGTCATGGCGCGAGCGAGCGCTGGCCACGCTCCGGTCAACAACAGCATCACAGCGCACATCAGAAACGCCCCGACCGCGCTTCCGAAGTCGCCGGTGAGCTCCCCTGACGCGATCAGCACCGCGGCACCCGGCGTCGACCAGGCGAACGCGAGGGGAAGCCGGAACGCAACGCTCATCGCGATGCACAGGATGCCCTGGCCAAGCGACAGCGCGAAGAGCCCCGACGCCGCTTGCGTTGGAGTCGCGCCGACCGCGACGAGTCCCGCGATAACGAGCGCAAACGAACTCGCGAATCCGGTGACGGCGGCGATCACGCCCGCAGCGATGGGATGCGCGAGGTCACTTACTCGGGACAGCGAACCTGTATCCTGGCGGGTCTGCACTCCCATAACTTATCTTCCGAGGAGCCCGTCCCCGTCGTCGTCGGCCCGGTCCCGCTCCGTGCGCGACACCTAGGCTGTCGTCGTGAGCAATCCGTTCGACGTTCCCAGCACCCTGCCGTTTTCTCTTCCGCCATTTGCCGAGATCCGACAGGAACACTTCGCCCCGGCCTTCGAGCGCGGACTGGCTGAACAACGCGCGGAAATCACTGCGATCACAGCCAACAGCGACGCGCCTACCTTTGAGAACACGGTCGTCGCGCTCGAACGAAGCGGCCAAATGCTCTCGCGGGTGAGCCGCGTGTTCTTCAACAAGTGCTCCTCCGATTCCGACAATGCGACGACCGCGCTCGAGGAGGAGATTGCCCCGAAGCTGTCGGCACATCGCGACGCGATCCGACTGGACGCGGCGCTTTTCGCGCGCGTCGAGGCTGTGCGCGACGGCGTCGACACGCTCGAGAAGCCGGAGCAACGGCGACTGGTCACCAGGGTGGCGACAGCAATGGCGCTCGCTGGTGCCGGTCTCGACGAGGCCGACAAAGCGAAGCTCCGGCATCTCAACTCCCGAATCGCGACACTCACGACGCGCTTTCAGAAGAACCTGCTGGCCGACACCAACGATCTCGCGGTCGTCTTCGACGACGCCGCCCAGCTCGACGGCCTCAACGACGGTGAATTGTCCGCCGCAGCGGCCGCCGCCGACGCGCGGGGGCTCGCGGGTAGATACGTCGTTGCGCTTGTGCTGCCAACCGGGCACCCATGGCTGGCCCGGCTCACGGTCCGGGGTTCGCGCGCGCGCATCATGGCCGCATCCCGATCCCGCGGAGGTCGGGGAGGTGAGTACGACAACCGCTCCCTTGTCGTTGAGATCACCCGGCTGCGCGCCGAGCGGGCCCACGTGCTCGGCTTCCCGACACACGCGGCCTACGTCACCGCCGACCAGACCGCCGGCTCCCCCGAGGCAGTCGCTGCCATGCTCACCCGGCTTGCGCCCATCGCGGCGCGCAACGCCCTCATCGAGCAGGCCGCCTTGGAGAAGGTTGCCGGGCATCCGATCGAGGCCCACGACTGGGCGTTCTATACCGAGGCCGTGCGGCGCGAGCGATTCGACGTCGACACCGCTCTGATGCGCCCCTACTTCGAGGCGGAGCGCGTGCTGCACGACGGCGTATTCTTCGCCGCCAGCGCTCTCTACGGCGTCGGCTTCACCGAGCGCGACGACCTCGTCGCCTACCATCCCGACGCACGCATCTTTGAGGTGACCGAAAGCGACGGGTCGCCCGTCGGCCTTTTCGTCATCGATCTCTATACGCGCGATTCGAAGCGCGGCGGCGCTTGGATGAACCTGCTCATCGCGCAAAACGAGTTACTCGGGCACCCGAGCATCGTCGTGAACAATCTCAACGTGCCGAAACCGGCCTCGGGATCACCAACCCTGCTCACGCTCGATGAGGTCACGACCCTCTTCCACGAGTTCGGCCACGCGCTACACGGCCTGTTCGCACGGGTGACCTACCCGCGATTCAGCGGCACAAGCGTGCTCCGCGACTTCGTCGAGTTTCCGAGCCAAGTCAACGAAATGTGGATGCTCTGGCCCGAGGTGCTCGCGAACTACGCGGTGCACCACGAGACGGGAGAGCCGATGCCCCCCGAACTCGTCGACAAACTGCTCGCGTCGCGCACGTTCAACGAGGGTTTCGCGACGAGCGAGTACCTTGCCGCTGCCTTGCTCGACCAAGCCTGGCACACCATCGACGTCGGTACCGAGGTCAACGATGTCGTCGCCTTCGAATCGGCCGCTCTCGCGGCTGCCGGACTCGACAACCCCGCTGTGCCGCCGCGGTATTCGAGCACCTACTTCGCGCACACCTTCGCGGGCGGCTACGACGCCGGCTACTACTCTTACATCTGGAGCGAGGTACTGGATGCCGACACCGGCGACTGGTTCGCCGAGCATGGCGGGCTTACTCGCGCGAACGGTGAACGGTTTCGCACCCACATCCTCGGCGTCGGAGGGGCGCGGGAACCGCTCGAGGCCTATCGGGAATTTCGGGGTCGCGACGCCGACATCCACCCGCTCCTCGAACGTCGCGATCTGACTGACTGATCGCTATCGAGGCGCGTCGATCAACTCGAGCAGGTGAACCCCGCGCGCGAGGAGCTCGTCCATGCTTCCGACAGCGGCGGCGGCGATCGCCTGCCGTGCTGCAGCTCCAGCGCGAACTGAATCACCCGATTCGAGAGCCGCCGTGGCCTCGGCCACGAGTATCTCGGTGTTGATCCAGCTGTAGGAGTCCGTGACGCGGCGGCACAGTGTGCCAGCGTTCGAAATCCAGTCAAGCGCTGTCTGAGCGTCTCCTTCAGCGAGATAGGTGAGGCCCATCGTCTTGGCAGAGAGACCCTCCCAACACGGATCCCCGATCTGTTGCGAGAAAGCGAATGTCGCACCGACATCCTCACGCACCGCCGCCGGATCCTCGCCGCGCGTCAAGCGAGCGTGGGCCAGCCAGGATTCCGGCCACGGGCGGAATGCTCTCCACCGCTCAGCGTCGGCGAGTTCACAGGACTTCTGGGCCCACTCCGTGGCGTCATCGAGCCGACCCAGCAAGAACATCGTTCGCGCGCCGAGTCCGAGATTCCATGCCTCTCGCCTCCGCGTACCGGCGCTCCTCGCCAAATCCACGGATTCGGCGAAGCGATCCGCGCTTGCGTCGAGTTGGCCCCAGTCATTCAAATTCATGGCCTCAAAACCGGCGATCGCGGCCATCAGTTTGGGGTTGCTATTCGATAGGTCGCTGGCGGCGCGAAGATTCTCGCTGGCACTCTGTCGTCGGCCAGCGAGAAGGTCGACATAGGACAGCTCACACAGCGCAGTCGAGGCGATTTCGGCAGCGCCAACGCCGATCGCGACGTCGGCGGCAGTACGGAGGATCACCGCTCCCTCATCGTCGAACCCGCGCACCGAATGCACGAGCGCCGTTCCCAACTCGGTGAGGCAACGGCTGAGCAACTCCAGATCCCCCGACGATTCCGCTGCCGCCGATGCGGCGCGCAAGCACTCGATCCCCGCGTCGGCCGCACCCGCTGAAACAGCCGCGATACCCGCTTCGCACAGTGATGCCGCAGACGCTCGCGCCGAAATGCCGGGTAACGGACTCGCGACGCCGGAACGCGCCGCTGATCGAATGGCGGTCGATGCAGCGACGCCGAATTCTGCGAGGAACATGGCCTCGCTCGCTTCGACCTGGCGGAGAGCCGCAGCGGCATCGCCCGACGACGCGAGCGCCTTGACGAGCAACACGTGCGGCCCTTCGTCGAAAGGCGCGCGATGCGCCATCGCGCGCGCGAGCGCGATCGCGCGCTCAAAATCGCGCGCAGACATCGCCTTGAGCGCCGCTTGCCGCAGAGCTTCTGCGACTTCGCCATCCACTCGATGGCGCTCGACCAGCAACCACGACTCGAATCCTGGCGAACCCCGAACCTCCACGCCCTCAAGGAATCGGCCTTCTGGGATTTCGTCGGGCACCGCCGTGCGTCCGACTTCGACAACGTCGATCTGGATGTCGGTTCCGAGATCTAATGACACCGGGTCACCGGAGAATGCTGATGGAACGCCACAGCGTCGGCGCAGTTCGGCGAGCGTCCAGCGAAGCGCACCCATCGGATCTTCGGCTTCGCCGAATAATTCTTCGACGAGCACCCGCCGGGACACCGGCGCTGACGATCGAACGAGTCGGCCGAGGAGCGCCCATGCCTTATGGCCGCGAGGGCCGGCAATACGCTGGCCATCGCGGTCCATGCCAGGCTTCCCGATCAAACGGATCCGCAACACGACTTCACGGTACCAATCACGCCACGAGAGCGAAGGCCCCAATTGGATTGAGTCGTATCGCTAGGTCGAGCGACTCGTCGCGGGACAATTCGTGCACGACAATGCCGTGCACAATTCCGAAGGCGCGTAGGCGTGCGATCTCAGATCCGTCCCAGTCGACAAGCGCCGCCGCCGCTCCCTGGTTCTTCGACCCGACCGCCGCCGCGAGAATCTCCAGCGTGCGGCGATCGGCGAGGGTGCCCGACTCCGCGATCGTGAATGCCAGCGTGTCCATGTACTCGATGAGTTCCATCGTGCCTCTCCCAACGTCCAGTTGAAAGAAGTCTCGGCCGCGTGCGTGTGACGCCGCGTGTGATCAGGAAGAAGACCCGAAGAAACTGATCAGCTTCCGAACAATTCGCCGAGCCGAGGCCAGGCCTCGGCTCGTACGAAGATCGGGAGCTCGTCGATTGGCACCGGGCGCTGGATAACGCTACCGCCGCGAATTTCGTCGCCCGTGAAGGCGTCGAACCATCGGCCCGGAGGCAGATACACGCTCCACGACCTTGCCCCTCCGGCAACTACCGGCGCCACGAGGATGTCGCGGCCGAGCATCCACTGCACCGGATGCTCCCACACCAGCGGCTCGTGCGGGTAGTCGAAGTACAGCGGCCGCATGAGTGGCTCTGAGGTGCGCAGCGTGTGACGCGTCTCCAGCGCCAAGTACGGCACCAGCTTTTCGCGCAGTTTGACGAAGCGACGGAAGACGGGGATGACCCGCTCGTCGCCCGTTTGCTCCTGGACGTTCCAGGGCGTGCGGTCGTGTGACGGGGAGCGGTGCCCGTTGTACTCGGAGTGGTACTGCATGATCGGCACGAAGGCTGCGGCTGCGACCGACCTCAGATACAGTTCAGCGCTCGGGATCTCGCCGCTGAATCCCGCGAAATCCCACCCCCAGTACACAATCCCGCTGGATGCCGCGGACAGCCCCGCGAGCATCGACCAGCGAAACGCTTCCCAGGTCGAATTCTCGTCGCCTGCCCAGAAGAGTCCGTGCGCCTGGCTACCCGTGAAGCCCGACCGGGAGAAAGTGATCGGCGGCTTGCCCGCAGACCGCATCAGGTCACCGAACGCTTTGGCGTAGTGCACGGGGAACAGGGCGTTGCCCTCGTCACCGTGCATCCCGTTCAGGTACCGGATCGGCGATCCCCAGGCGTGCTCTCCGCCGTCGGTCTTGAAACCGTCGACGCCCATGTCCTCGACGAGGTAGCGGCGCTTTTCCGTCCACCATGCGGCGGCGCGCGCATCGGTGAGGTCGGGCATGAGCCCGAGCGGAAACCACCACCCGCGATTGCGATAGGGGCGGATCTCACCGTCGGACTTGACCTCGCGCACCAGGACGTTGTCGCGAAGCGCGGCCTCGGCATCTGCCTTCGCCTGGCCAACCGGGTGCGGACGCATCTTCACCAGCGGGATCTGCCACAACAGCACTTTCACGTCTCGGGAGTGCAGCTCGTCGATCATGCCTTTCGGGTCGGGCCATGCGCCATCGTGAGGGAAACGAAAATCGGACAAGCGCATGGGAGCACCGTCAGGAGTGATCTCGTATTCGGCGTCGCGCCAGATCGTGAATGTACTCTCGTCGCTCCACGCCTCGATTACGACGGTGCCGAAGGGGATGTCGTGGGTGCGGTGCAGGTCTGCCTGACGCAGAACTTCCTTCTGCGTGTTCCACTCGTTGCCGCTCGCCCACAGGCGGAACACCCACGGCGGAAGCGACTCTGGGCGACCGACGTCGTCGAGAAATCCGGAGAGCACCCTGGTAGGAGTCCCCGAGTAGTAGGCGACCTCGAGCAGTGAGGTGGCGTCGGTCGGCGCATCCGTCTCGACTTCGATGGTGATTCGATCATGCGTACTCTCACCGAAGTCGAACCACGATCTGCGGGATGTGCGCAAGTGAAAACCCCAGCCCGCGCCGCCGACGACGTGTGCGAACGGCATCGGAAGGTAGGTTTTTCGCTCGGCACCTTGGTTTTTGTACTGCTCGAACACCACCGCGTCGAGGGAGGTGCCTCGGTGATCGATGGCGTCGAAACGCTCGCCGAGCCCTGCGATGTGCTCCCCCGGCAGGAGCGGCAGGGCGAAACGCACCCGATGGATGCGTTCGCCGTCGTCGAGCGCTTCGACCGAACCGGGGATCACGCGGTTGCCTCCGTGCCCGGCAATCAGCGAGTCGGCGGCCGGGCGCCAGGCGGCGACGCGCACGTCGAAACGCCTCGTGTAGTCGATCGTGCCGTTGGGCTGTGTGCCCGAGAACTGATAGCGGATGACTTCGTGCGGCGAGAGATCGTCGAGCTCAAGTTGCCAACCGGCACCCGATCTCGATCGAGACTGCGCGCTAGCGAGATGTCCGCCGTCCTGGAAGCGACCGCGAGATGACCGCGGCACCCGCGCCAACGGGATGTGCGTCACTGTTCCGCCGCGCTCGAGCTGGCACGTGACACCGGTGATCGACGGCGACGCGCGCACCCCGAGCGTGAACACGTCTCCGGCGACCGGATGAACCGGCCAGCGCTGTTCAGTATCGACGGAGTAAGGGTGTCCGGAACCCGTGGGGCGATGGCGGATCACAGTGCCTCCGTGCGAAATCCGAGTTGTACCGCAAGTCGCAAGTACATGGCGTGGCCCCAGACTAGCGGCGTGGCCAGGTCACCCCAGTGGTCCACCGCCTCGTGGCGGGTAGTTGCGGATCCGGGCCGCTTTGCGGCGACCCGGACCGAGTGAGCACTATCCAGCGAGTACGGCATTGATGCGCTGTTCCGCAGACGCGAGCGCGTCCTCAACGCTCTTGCGTCCGGCCTGGGCTTCAACGAGTTCCTCTCCGATGATGTCCTGCATTTCGGTTTGGCCGACGGCGACGACGGGTGGGAGCGCGATGCCCTCCAGGGAGTCAAACACCGCCTGGCGGTTGGCCGGGGCCCCCTTGTCGAGGTAGCTGGCCAACTGTGCGTCGTCGGAGATGGGCGGAAGTTCCCACCCTGATTCGAGCCGCACGTCAACCATCGCTTGCGACGAGGTGAGGAACTCGGCCCACAGCGACGCTGCCTCGACATTCGCCGATGCCGCAGACACCCCGATCGCGTTGGAGAACACCGCACTCGCCTGCGTGGTGTTGCCCGGCTCGACCGCGATGTCCCAGGTGAACGGCACGTCGGCGACAGCACCGAACACCCAGATTCCGGTGTGCATCATGGCGAGTTTGCCTTCCTTGAACAGGTTGGTGTCGAAGTCGGCGGTGCCTTGACCTTGCTCGATCGTGGGCATTACGGTGCCGCTCTTGTTCACGAGCCATTCCGCAGCTTCAATACCGCCGGGCGTGTTGAAGGCCACGGCACTGCCGTCCTCAGTCAGGAATGATTCCCCGTTCTGTGCGAGCACCTTGTAGTACTCGTAGAACGAGATCGGCTGGTGGTCGCCCCAGATGCCTGCTGCTTGATCGGTGAGCGCTTGGGCCGCGGACCTCTCATCGGCCCATGTCCAGTCGCTAGACGGGTACTCCAGACCTGCGGCATCGAAGAGGGCCGCGTTGTAGAAGAGCACGACGTCGGAGAATGAACTCGGCAGAGCGTACGACGTGCCGTCGGTCGAGTACGCATCGAGCAGTGACTGCCGATACGCAGCGGGATCCGTCACCTCGAGCGGCGCCAGCACGCCAGTCGCCTGGTAGGCGGCGTAGTTCGCGTACTCGATGTCGAAGACGTCCGAAACTGTTCCGGCCGCGAGGTCAGTCTGGATCGCCGTTCCGTAGTCGCCATAGGGCAACGTCGTCACGTCGACGACGATGTCTGGGTTGTCCTCTTCAAAAGCCGCGACAATCGCGGCGAGGTTGTCTTCGTTTCCGCCGTTGGAGATGAAGTTCGTGTAGCTAATGGTTATAGGCCCGCCGGATTCTGCGGGCGTGGACGCGCATCCGGTCACGACGAGAGCGACGCTGCTCGCCATGATGGCTACTGTCAGGATGGGACGGTTCATGCTGGTATCTCCTTTGATGTGTTGTGCATGAGGTGGATGGTGGATCGGCGGAATCACTTGATTCCGGAGCTGGCGACGCCTTGGACGACGTACTTCTGAGCGAAGATGTAGAGCGCCAGCATGGGCAGAACGCTGACAACAGAACCGGCCATGATGACATCCCAGTCAGAGATGTACTGACCGCGCAGCCCTGCGAGCGCGATGGGCAGTGTCTGAAGCTCGGGCGACCGCAGCACGACCAGCGGCCAAAGGAAGCTGTTCCAGCTGCCCATGAAGGCGAAGACGACGAGCGTGGCAATGGCCGGACGCACGTTGGGCAGGATGATGGACCAGAAGATTCGGAAGTGTCCGGCCCCGTCGATGGTGGCCGCCTCGTCGAGCTCTTTCGGCACCTGATTCATCGCTTGACGCACGAGGAAGATGCCGAATGCCGAAGCGAATGTCGGCAGCAGGGCGCCCAAGTAGGTGTTGAGTAGGCCCAACGCTTTGAGTTCGACGAAGAGCGGAACAATGAGGACCTGCAACGGGATCATCATCGTCGCGAGGTACATCGAGAAGACGACCGAGCGGCCGCGAAACGGCAGCCGACTGAAGGCGTAGGCGGCGGTGGCGCTCGTGAACAACTGCACGATCGTCGTGATCGCGGCGAGCGCGACGCTGTTCAGTATGACGCGGCCGAACGGCCGCTCGGCGAAGAGTCGACGGTATGCCTCTAGCGAAGGATCGTCGGGAAACAACGCCGGAGTCACCGTCAGACCCACGCCCGGACTGATCGACGTGATGATCGTCCAGAGGAACGGGAAGAACATGATCATTGCGCCGATGAGCACAACGCCGAACATCGACCAGGAGCGTATCCGGCCCCGAGCGCTGTCACGCATGATTCACCCATCGCTTCTGGACGCGCACTTGCGCGATCGTCACCGCGAGGATCACCGCGAAGAGCATCCACGAGAGCGCGGATGCCTCTCCCGCCCGGCTGTAGCGGAACGTGAGATCGTAGACCTGCTGCACGACGACCTGGGTCGCGCCTCCGGGCCCGCCGCCGGTCATCGCGTACACCTGATCGAAGACCTGGAATCCGTTGATGAGGGAGATCACGACGACGAAGAATGTCGACGGCGACAGCAGCGGAAGCGTGATGCTCACGAGTTGACGCCAGCGACCCGCTCCGTCGACGCGAGCCGCGTCATACATGTCCGGATTGATCGATTGAAGTCCGGCCAGCAGAATCACCATCACGAACCCGAGGTCTTTCCACGCCGAAGCCAGGATGATCGACGGCATTGCCCAGGCGGGTTCTGACCACCACCCAGGGCCTTCGATGCCAACTGCCCCGAGGGCGGCGTTAACGATCCCCGTGCTCGGGTTCAGCAGCCAGCGCCAGACGAGGGCGACAACGATCCAGCTCGTGACGACCGGCAGAAAGTAGACGCCACGGAGGAATGACCGTCCGTGCAGCGCGCCGTTGAGCGCGAGCGCGAGCGCGAGGCCGCCGACGTAGACGAGCGGCAGATACCCGACGATGTAGTAGACCGTGTGCAGGAAGACGTCACTGGTCCTCGGATCGCTGAGCAGTTGCGCGTAGTTGTCAAAACCGACGAATTTCATCGGAGTAAGCAGGTTCCACTCCGTCATGCTGATCCACGCGGCGGCGATCATCGGTCCGAGGGTGAACAGTGCGAGGGGCACGGCGCTCGGCAGGAGGAATGTGAGCACAACCAGCCCGTAGCGCAGGCGGGGCGAAGTTCGCGTGCGTCGCGAGCGCGGCATACGCCGCGTGTCTGCGGCCACCGTGGCGGTCACGACTGCACCGACGCGACGCGATCGTCCATCGATGGTGCCGATTGCTCAACGAGCCGTGCGCGGACAAGCCGGCCCTGGTCGCCCGTCACGCCATCCGCGTCGAACGGTGTTGACAGCACGAGAGCGGCGGCTCCCTGTGCCCAGCTTTCGTCCTGCCACGTCTCGACGGCCACGGCGAGTCCCCGGCGAGGCGCGATGAGCGAGGCGCGCAACGCTGGTTCGAATCCGACGCTCCAGTGCTTCCATGCGGGCGTTCCCTCGCCCAGCACAATGACAATTCCGGGATCAACGGTGTTGGCGATGCCGGCAAGGGTGCGACCGAGTATGCGGCCGCATTCAGCGAAGATCGCGGTAGCTCCCGGAGTGCCCGCGTCAGCGGCAGCCCACAAGTCGGCGATGGCCGCGGTTGGGCCCACGACGCCTCGTTCGCGCGCGGTGCGCAGGAGCGCGTTCTCGCCGACAAACGCTTCGAGGCAACCATGGTTGCCACACCCGCAGAGCGGGCCGCCATCGGCAACGGGAATGTGTCCGACCTCGCCCGCCGAACCGCTGAAGCCGCGAACGACGACGCCATCGATGACCAGACCCGCGCCGACTCCTGTGCCGATGGTGAGTACAAGGAAGTTCGCGTGCTCCCGACCGAGCCCGTACAGCCGTTCCGCGACGGCGAGCGCATTGACATCGTTCTCGACCAGCACGGGCAGACCGAGCGCTTGACGAAGGGTCGGGCCAACCGAGACCCGGTGCCATCCGAGTTGCGGCGAATCGACGATGCCATCGCCCTGCCGGTCGACAGCGCCGGGCACGCCCACGCCGACTCCGAGCAGTGACACGTCGTCACCGGCCGCAATGAATCCAGCGATCAGATCGGCGAGCCGCGTCAACTGCGTGGCTTCGGATGCGTCGAACGCCACGCTGGCAGAGCGAGAGAGCGTTCCGTCCAACTGCATCTCGACGAAAGCTACGTGATCGGCGACGACCTTCACCCCGATGGCTCGCCCTGCAGTGGCAACGAGTCCCAACAGCCGCGCGGGGCGACCGCCCTGAGACGGAGAGTGGTCGAGTTCGACGAGCAAGCCGTCGCTCAGGAGGTCTTTGGTCAGTTGCGACATCAATGCGGGCGATACGGCGAGGAGTCGAGCGAGTTCCGCTCGGGAGGTCGGCCCGTGGGCGCCGAGATGAGCGAGAATGGCAGATCGGTTCACATCGGTGCGATCACCGGGACGATACGCCATTGTTACCCCTTAGTTCAGGACTAAATAAAGTCTAGAATTAACTAAGGCGCCGCGTCAACCTCGCTCGCCAACGCTCCGGATGACCCAACGAACGAAAGCAAATTCCGATGTCTCAAACAACAACACCGTGGCGCGAGCGCTTTGATGAATTCATCGCCACTCTCACGGCCACAGCGGCACAGCATCCGAACATCGTCGGTTTCGTAGGTCTCGGTTCGACCGCGCACCGCGACCGAACCGACGACTGGTCCGACCACGACTTCGCACTTGTGACGACGGAGGGCGCACAAGACGCGTTTCGAAGCGATCTTTCGTGGTTGCCGTGGAGCACCGAGATCGCGCTCAGCGTGATCGAGAATCACGGCGGCATGAAGGTCATCTACGACAACGGGCACGTGCTCGAATACGGGATCTCGAGCGTCGACCAACTCGCCCACTGGAGCGCGAATGCCTGGACGGTGTTCTACGACGACCACGACGTGACCGCCACGATGGAATCCGTGGCGGCCAAGGACCTACCCACGGGTGCTCCCGATGACAACCGCGACATCCGACTCGTTTTGACGCAACTCCTCATCGGAGTCGGACGCGCGCGGCGAGGGGAAATTCTGAGCGCTGGCGCATCCATCAGGGCGGAGGCGGTCGCATATCTGCTCGCGGTTCTGGGCAGACGCCTGCCGGGCGACGTGCATCGTCTGGACACGCTTGACCCGCGGCGACGATTCGATTTCGTGCATCCCGCGGTTGCCTCTCGAGTGGAGGCGGCCATTCGTCTTGATCCCGAGAGCGCCGCACGCGCCTTGCTCGATCTCGCTGTCGATGAGTTGGCGACCGGCTGGGAAAGCTTTCCGCATCGCGGTGTGGCGGCACTCAAGAAGCGCCTGGACTGGAGCTAGGCGCTCTTCTCCGCGCGCACGCTCTTTCGCGGAACGATCGTCGGCGCCGCGTTGTCGAGAACTGCCTGACGGGTCACGACGACGCGCGCGACGGTGTCGCTCGACGGAACCTCGAACATGATCGGTCCGAGGACCTCTTCCATGATGGCGCGAAGACCGCGGGCACCAGTCTTGCGAAGCACTGCCAAGTCGGCAATCGCCTCAAGCGCCGGTTGCTCGAATTCGAGCTCAACGTCGTCGAGCTCGAACATGCGCTGGTACTGCCGCACAAGTGCATTCTTCGGAACGGTCAGAATCTCCATGAGCGCATGCTGGTCAAGCGGTGTCACCGTGGTCACCACGGGGAGTCGGCCGATGAATTCGGGGATCAGTCCGAACTTGTGCAGGTCTTCGGGGAGAACCTCGCCGAATAGATTGATGTCGTCGCCCTTGCTGTGCAATGGAGCGCCGAAACCTATCCCCTTCTTGCCCGCCCGTGACGAGATAATCTCCTCGAGGCCTGCGAAGGCACCCGCCACGATGAACAGCACATTCGTCGTGTCGATCTGGATGAACTCCTGGTGGGGATGCTTTCGGCCCCCCTGCGGCGGAACCGATGCGACCGTGCCTTCGAGAATCTTGAGCAACGCCTGTTGCACGCCCTCACCCGAAACATCGCGGGTGATCGACGGGTTCTCGGCCTTGCGAGCTATCTTGTCGACCTCGTCGATGTAAATGATTCCGGTCTCCGCGCGCTTGACGTCGTAATCAGCCGCTTGGATGAGCTTGAGAAGGATGTTCTCGACGTCCTCGCCAACGTAGCCGGCTTCGGTGAGCGCCGTGGCGTCAGCGACGGCGAAGGGAACGTTGAGCCGCTTCGCGAGGGTCTGCGCCAGGTATGTCTTGCCGCATCCGGTCGGCCCGATCAGAAGGATGTTGCTTTTGGCGATCTCGACGTCGTCGGCCAGCTGGTCGGCCGAAGTAAGAGTGCTGCGCGCGCGAACGCGCTTGTAATGGTTGTAGACGGCGACCGAGAGTGCCTTCTTCGCGGCCTCCTGCCCGATGACGTACTCCTCAAGAAATCCGTAGATCTCCTTGGGCTTGGGCAGATCGAACTCGCTCGTAGCTTCCTCGCCAGCCTCGGCGAGCCGCTCTTCGATGATCTCGTTGCACAACTCGACGCACTCGTCGCAGATGTAGACGCCTGGTCCCGCGATGAGCTGCTGAACCTGCTTCTGGCTCTTTCCACAGAACGAGCACTTCAGCAGATCAGCGCTTTCCCCGATTCGGGCCATGCCGGATCATCCTCTCCACAGGCCGTGACTGGCACTGCCAACCTGTTATGAGCCTAACGCGACCGAAGGCCGAGCGCGCACGGCGCGCACATATACGTCATGCGTGACGCTTCATGCATCCACACCAATCCGAACCGACCGGCAATCCGAACTATGGATGCCGCTGTGGCACGATTGACTGGGATGGTCGTTACCGTTATGAACACGAGAGGGATGCGCATTGCGCGCGCCGCGGTCGCCTCGACTTCCGCGACTCTCGTCGCGGGCCTGTCGCACGTCGCCGCAGGGGGCGCCGTTCCCGCTATCGCCCTGTCTCTCGGTTCCCCATTGTCCAACCGCTAACTCAAACGCGGCAGCTACTGGCCATCATCGTCGCGAGTTCGCCGACTGCCGTCGTCACTTTATTTAGGAGCGTTACCATGATTTCGTCTACCGTCACCGCAGCGGCAGCTGCTGCCGCTGTAGGGCTTGCCCTGGCCACTGCGGCGCCCATGGCTGCGAGCGCCCACGTCTCCATCGATCCCGGCGTGGCCGAGCCCGGGTCGTATCTGGTCGTCGACCTCAAGGTGCCCAGCGAGTCCGAAACGGCCGTAACCAACCGCATCGAACTGACTCTTCCGGGCGATACACCGTTCCGCAGTGTTCGCTACGTTCCGCTTCCGGGCTGGGATACCGAGCTGGTCACGGAGACCCTGCCCGAACCCGTAGCTGTCGGTGAGACCACGATCACCGAAGCGGTCACGAAGATCATCTTCACGGCGCAAGCCGGTTTTGAGATCGGCAACGGCCAGCTCCAGATCTTCCCGTTGTCGTTGGGACCGGTGCCCGACACCGGCTCAATCGTGTTCGGCGCCGACCAGTTCTACAGCGACGGCACAGTCGTCAGCTGGAGGGAGGTCGCCGGATCCGATGGTGACGAGCCCGAGTTTCCGGCTCCCGTGCTCTTCGTCACCGATGCCCCGCCGGCCGACCACCACGGTGGTGCTGCATCCAACAATGACGAAGAAGCCGACTCTCACAGCGACGACGAGATGATCTCGGCGTCGACGACGTCCTCGGACGACGACGTTGCCCGCGGCCTGGGAATAGGTGGGCTGGTGCTCGGCGCCGTCGCTCTGGTGCTCGCAATCCTGACCCGTCGTCGTGCCGTGAAGGCATGACAATGACGGTTCGAGCAAGGCGCGGTGCACACCGTGCTTCACTCCGGTTCGCTGCTGCTAGTGCAATCGCGCTCGCGGCGGCATTCGCGGTCGCCGCGCCAGCTGCCGCTCACGACAGCCTGGTCTCGTCGACTCCTTCCGACGGCGAAGAGCTCACCGCCCTACCGACGGAGTTCTCGGTCACAACGAACGAAGGCATGCTCGACCTCAGCGGCATCGGCTCGGGATTCGCCCTGCACGTACTCGACGCTGACGGTCTCTACTACGGCGACGGTTGCCTTGAGATCGTCGATGCGACGATGAGCACGCCCGCAACTCTCGGTGCCGAAGGAAACTACACGCTGGTGTGGCAGGCCGTCTCTGCCGACGGCCACACGGTTTCCGACACGATTTCGTTCACGTGGAATCCCCCGGCGGGTTTCGAGCCGGCAACCGGCGTGGAGACCGCGCCAACGTGCGGAGCCGACGAGACGGAGAGCCCGGCGGTCGTCAGAACCGAGTCGTCGCTGAGTGACGTCCTCTGGATCGGCGGCGGCGTGCTTGCACTGGCCGTGGCCGCGATCGTCACCTACGTCGTCTTCGGCAGCAAGCGTGGCGGACGGCGCGCGGAAGACTGAGTGCAGCCTCCGCGACAGTCGTCGGGCACAGCGCAGTAACGACAACTGCCCGCTCTCGCTGCCTCTTCCGAGGGGCGAGAGCGGGCAGTTTCGCTATCGTCGTTACTTGACGAGCGCGGGCACGTTCTTGCGGCTGGTCAGCACCTGGTCGATCAGGCCGTACTCCACCGCTTCATGTGCTCCGAGGATCTTGTCGCGCTCGATGTCCTCGTTCACCTGCTCCTGGGTGCGGTTGGAGTGCTTCGCGAGCGTCTCTTCCAGCCAGGTGCGCATCCGCAGAACCTCGCGCGCCTGGATCTCGATGTCGGAGGCCTGTCCGCGGCCCGCGTCACCCACGGACGGCTGGTGGATCAGGATGCGCGCATTCGGCAGCGCGAGACGCTTTCCCGGCGTGCCACCGGCGGTCAGCACCGCGGCGGCCGACGCCGCCTGACCAAGCACGACCGTCTGAATGTGCGGGCGGATGTACTGCATGGTGTCGTAAATCGCCGTCATCGCGGTGAATGACCCACCGGGCGAGTTGATGTACATCACGATGTCGCGATCCGGATCCTGGCTCTCGAGCACGAGGAGCTGAGCCATGACGTCATCCGCCGACGCGTCATCCACTTGCACACCGAGGAAGATGATGCGGTCTTCGAACAGCTTGGCGTAGGGGTCTTGGCGCTTGTAGCCGTAGGCGGTGCGCTCTTCGAAGGTGGGGAGGATGTACCGCGCGCCGGGCATGCTGGCGGTGGCCGAGCTGAAGTTCGGGGTTTCCATGTGTTTTCTCTCTCGTTCCGTCAGCTCGAATTACTTGGCGGTGACCGCGTCGTTTGTTCCGCCGCCGCCGATGACGTCAGACGCGGACTCGCGGATGTGATCGACGAACCCGTATGCGAGTGCCTCTTGCGCACTGAACCAGCGGTCGCGATCGCCGTCGGCATTGATCTGCTCGACCGTCTTGCCCGTCTGGGCGGCGGTGATCTCGGCCAGTCGCTTCTTCATGTCGAGGATGAGCGCGGCTTGCGTTTGAATGTCGCTCGACGTTCCGCCGAAACCACCGTGCGGCTGGTGCAGAAGCACACGCGCGTTGGGGGTGATATAGCGCTTGCCCTTGGTACCGGCCGTCAGCAGCAGCTGCCCCATCGACGCCGCCATGCCGATTCCGACCGTGACAATGTCGTTGGGCACGAACTGCATGGTGTCGTAGATCGCCATACCCGCCGTGATCGAACCACCGGGTGAGTTGATGTACAGGTAGATGTCCTTTTCGGAATCCTCGGCTGCGAGCAGCAAGAGCTTCGCCGCGATCTCGTTTGCGTTCTCGTCACGCACCTCGGATCCGAGCCAGATGATGCGGTCCTTCAGCAGGCGGTCGAAAACGCTGCTGACCAGTGCCGGTTCGGCCATTATGGAGCTCCCATTCAATTTGTCGCTGATGTCGAATCTATCGGAGCCGCGTGCCCGGATCGTGCGTGTTCGCCGTGGGCAGATACCGGGCATCCGCAGAGGGTCGGTTCATGAAGATCGCGATGACCGTCGACGTTCATGCACCGCATGACCATCCGACCCCTTAACGCCGACTTGCCCACTTTGGTCGCCTGATCTCGCGATCAGGCGACCAAAGTGGGCAAGTCGGGCGGGTGGGGATGGTCGCTAGTGCGAGTGTCCCTCGTGGTCGTGGGCGTCGCCCTCGAGCAGCTCTGACGAACCGGACACGTCGATGCCGTCTTCGTCGTTCGTGATCATCGGCGCAACGAAGTCGGTCAGGTCGACAGCGGCACCCGTTGCGTCAACGACCTTGGCCTTGCTCAGCACGATGGCGAGCGCCTTGTTGCGGGCGACTTCGCCGACCATGGCCGGGATCTGGCCGTTCTTGTCGAGCACCTGGATGAACTCGCCCGGCTCCATGTTGTACTGAGCGGCACCCTGGATGAGGTACTGCGTGAGTTCGTCTTGGCTGACGCGCACGCCCTCCTTCTCGGCGATCGAGTCGAGCAGGATCTGGCTGCGGAACGTCTTCTCGGTTGAGGCGATGACCTCGGCGCGGTGCTCGTCGTCTTCGAGGCGGCTTTCGTTCTCGAGGTGACGGTGCACCTCGGTGTCGACGAGCGACTGAGGCACGGGGATCTCGACGAGCTCGAGGAGCTTGTCGACGACCTGGTCACGCGCCTGCGCGCCTTGCCCGAAGACCTTCGACTTGGCGATCTGAACCTTGAGGTCGTCTTTCAGCTCGTCGATGGTGTCGAACTGGCTGGCGATCTGCGCGAAGTCGTCGTCGGCGGGCGGAAGCTCGCGCTCCTTGACGGCAAGAAGGTTGAGGCTGATGAGAGCGGCCTCGCCTTCGTGGTCGCCGCCGAGCAGCGGGGCCTCGAACGTGGTCGACTCACCTGCAGTCAGTGACTCGAGCGCTTCGTCGATGCCCTCGATGAGCTCTCCGGAGCCGATCTCGTAGGAGATGCCGTTCGCGGTGTCGACCTCTTCGCCGCCGATGGTAGCAACGAGGTCGAGCTGAGCGAAGTCGCCGGCTTTTGCCGGGCGATCGACGGTGATGAGAGTGCCGAAACGGCTACGCAGGTTGTCGAGTTCGGTCTCGACGTCGTCATCCGATGCCTCTGCAGTCTCGACCTCGATGGCGATGCCGTCGTAGTTCGGGATGTCAAACTCGGGGCGCACGTCGACCTCGACGGTCAACTGCAGGTCACCCGAGAAGTCCTTGGCGTTCGGCCAGACGGCGATGTCAGCTTCGGGGCGTCCGAGGGTGCGGATCTTCTCCGTCTGCACCGCTTCGCGGTAGAACTTGTCGAGTCCATCGCTCACCGCGTGGTTGAGAACCTCTTCGCGGCCGATCCGCTGGTCAATGAGCTGCGGCGGCACCTTGCCCTTGCGGAATCCGGGGATGTTCACAGATTCGGCGATGTGCTTGTAGGCGTGGTCGATGTTGGGCTTGAGTTCTTCGGGCGTCACCGAGATGTTGAGCTTGACGCGCGTGGCGCTGAGCTTCTCGATCGTGGTCGTGACCATGACATTCTCCTGAGTCGTTTTCTGAAATTCGCGTGTTCGTCGTCGGGGCGACAGGATTCGAACCTGCGACCTCTCGGTCCCAAACCGAGCGCTCTACCAAGCTGAGCTACGCCCCGTACACGTGCGGACCTGCACCAACAGAACGGATGACGGGGTATCGCCCGAAAATTGGCCTCGGCAAGTCTAGCCGACTTCCCCCCGACTCAATGGTGGCGCAGGGTATTCGCGGTTCCGCACCCTGTCTGCGTGGGACCAGACGGTGTATTAGGCTTGCAGCGCACGTTTGACTCTTCAACGAAATACGAAATTCCGGCGTAAACCCGTCGGATTCGGGGCTGTAGCTTAGTGGTAAAGCCTCTGTCTTCCAAACAGATGATGCGAGTTCGATTCTCGTCAGCCCCTCCAGTAAATACTGGGCAGAACGACCCATCGGTGGTCGGCCCCACATCCACATCCCCGCCAGACCTCCGCGGACTATGGGCGGATGAGCCGCTCGTTCTTCACGAACACGGCGTCGGCGTTGTGGTCGACGTAGTCAAGCCATGCATTCCTGATCGTCACGTCGCTCACGTCCCGGCCCACGGGTTCACCTTCGGCGGCAACGCATCAGTCGAACTCGGGAGCGCGTGACAAAATACCCCCTGGGGTATAACCTCGATGCTGTAACCAACAGGAAGGTTGTTTTCTTATGTGCAGTGCAGTGACATGCAAGAAGTGCGGCAAGACGACGTGGGCGGGATGCGGCCAGCACGTCGACTCGGTGATGCGCAATGTGCCGAAGAGCCAGCGCTGCGAAGGACACGCGACTGAGCCGTCCACGTCGTTCTTCGCGCGACTGTTCGCGCGCTGACGTCGATGAGCTACACGAGTAGCGTCACCGTTGCCATGCCCTTCGACGCCACGGTGGCGAAGACACGCGAGAGCCTCGTTGCGCAGGGCTTCGGTATTCTCACCGAGATCGACATCCGCAGCACCTTCGCGGCGAAACTCGGCGACGGCAGCGCGCGTGCGGTGGGCGACTACGTCATCCTCGGAGCGTGCAATCCGAAGCTCGCGGAGCGCGCCCTCGCCGCCGATGCGAACGTGGGCGCGCTCCTACCGTGCAACGTCGTTGTGCGCCGAGCAGAGAGTGCGGACGTCACCACGGTCGTGGCCATCGATCCGCAGACGATGGTGCAGTTGAGCGATGCTCCCGCTGTAGCGGAGGTCGCCCAGGAAGCAGCGGCATTGCTGAAAGCCGCGCTCAGCGCGGTGGCAACCGGCTGATCACAGCGCGGCGAGCCCGAGCCGGTCGGCACCTTCGCACGTGAGCTAGGACCCGACGACGCCCGTGAAGCCGGGCGTGCCGTCTGGCTTGCGCGGTAGAGGTCGCCCGTCTTCGTACTGCGGCCACTTCAAGCGCAGCTTCGGCTGACCGGGTGCCCACGGCGCGTACGCCTCCGGCGGTGGCATGCCCGGAACGGATGTCGCGGGCGCCGGAGTCGGGGCGGGTGCCGTCGCGGTCGCGGTCGCGACCGGCGCTATCGCAGACTGCGGCTGTGCGCCGGCGTACCCGACGACCCCCTCGTGTGCACGCGCGACTTCGCGGTGTCGGTGGAAAAGCCAGTACACGAGCGGCACCAGGATCGTGCCTAGCGAATCGAGGATCGCGACAACAGCAATCGCCCGCCAGAACGGCTCCGAGAACTCCACCTTACGGAACCGCGGCGGAAGCGAGAGCATCATCCCGAGGAGGGCGACGAGCAGGAAGGTGACGAGCGCGACGAGCCGCATTCCCCCGGAGACATACTTACGGTAGACGAAGAGCAACAGATGTACGTGGAGGAGCGCCACCCGCGCTATGAATCAGGTCGCACGCTTGCCCGACACGTCGGCGTCGTACCAAATCATGAGCGCGAAGACCGCGAATAGCGCGACGGTCGCGAGAGCCTGACCGGCGACAGTGCTGAAGTCGCCAGTGATCGCGCTTGCGACACCCACGAGGGCCGCGGCAACGAGCGCACCGACCATCGCCCGCAGAGCGAGAGGGCGCACCCATGCGAATGGCCGCGCCAATGGGCCGGCTGTCGTGGTCATGTCGCTCCTTCGGTGCAACCGCTCAGCGTGTTTCGCTCCGAAGCCTAGGGCACGTTAATCCTGCTACAGGTCCGACGACTCGGCCCAGTTGTTGATGTTGGAGTGCACCGCGAACCGGTCGATCTCGGTGAGTTCGTCGCTCGTGAACGCGAGGTTGTCGACTGCGACGAGGTTCTCGCGCAGCTGTTCGACCCGCGAAACCCCGATGAGGGCGGATGTCGCGGCGCCCGGCCGGAGTACCCACGCGATCGCCATCTGCGCGAGGGTCTGTCCCCGCCCCTTGGCGATCGCATCGAGGCCTCGCAGCCGCTCGAGGTTCTCGTCAGAAAGGAAGTCGGGGTTGAAGCTCGGACGGACCGGAGCAGGCGCGTTCGGAGCCAGATACTTGCTCGTCAAGAGCCCCTGAGCGAGCGGCGTGAAGGCGATCGAGCCCATGCCGGCCTCGTCGAGTTCGGCAAGCACACCGTCTTCGACCCAGCGGTTGAGCATCGAGTACGCCGGCTGGTGGATTACGAGTGGGGTGCCGAGTCGCCGCGCAATGGCAACCGCCTCGCGAGTGCGGTCAAGCGAATACGACGAGATGCCGACGTAGAGGGCCTTCCCAGATCGCACGGCGGTGTCGAGCGCGCCGATGGTCTCTTCGAGGGGGGTGCCGGGGTCATAGCGGTGGGAGTAAAAAATGTCGACGTAGTCGAGCCCCATCCGCGCAAGCGACTCGTCGAGGCTCGCCAGCAGGTACTTGCGCGATCCGAGATCGCCGTAGGGACCAGGCCACTGGCCCCAACCGGCCTTGCTCGAAATGATGAGCTCATTGCGGTAGGGACGGAAGTCCTTCGCGATCACGCGCCCGAAGTTCTCCTCGGCGCTTCCGGCCGGCGGCCCGTAGTTATTAGCGAGGTCGAAGTGCGTTACCCCCCAGTCGAAGGCAGCTCGAAGGATGTTCCGCTGGCCGTCGAAAGCCACGTTGTCACCGAAGTTGTACCACAGGCCGAGCGAAAGCGGCGGCAGCATGAGTCCGGATCGACCGACGCGACGGTAGTCGTATCCGTCGTAACGCTGCGCATTGGCGAGGTAGGGATCGTGGGGATTGTTGCTCATCGTGATTCTCCTGGTGTTGTGAGTGCAGTCGCGTGGCGTCAGCGTCCGGAGGCAGTCGCTACGAGAGCGTAGTCCTCGGCAGTCAGTTCGAGGGTGGCGGCGGGGATCCAGCCGTCGATCTGCTGGGGGCTTCGCGCCCCCACGATCGCTCCGGTCACACCGCGGACGCCGAGCGTCCACGCGACGGCAGCGGCCGAGGTCTCGACACCGTGGCGCGCGGCCACGGTCGCCAGTGCGTCCGCGACGGCGAGGTTCGCGTCGAGGTCTGTCGTGAATGCCACGCTGCGGCGACGCCAGTCGTTCTCGGGCAAGGCTGCCACTCGCTCTCGGCTGAAGGCGCCGGTGAGCAGCCCCGACCCCATCGGGCTGTAGACGATGACGCCCGTGCCGTTGTCGGCGCACCAGTCGAGCAGCCCATCCGCGGCCTCGGCACGAATCGCGGAGAACGGTGGCTGGAGAGAGTCGACGTGACCGACGCGCTCGGCTGCCTCAAGCGCGGGGATGTCGTGGTTCGACAGCCCGACCGCGCGCACCTTTCCTTCCGTCCTCAGGTCAACGAACGTCGCCCAGTAGTCCTCGACGCGCGACCCATCCTCGGCCGGCCAGTGCATCTGGTAGAGGTCGATCCGATCGACGCCGAGCCGGGTGAGCGACGCCTCGACCTCGCCACGAAGTGACGACGCATCGCCGCTCCGGCGTGCCTGTGCGTGGTGGTCGTCGTTGTCCCAGATGAGACCACCCTTCGTGAAGACGAATGGGCGATCGGCATCCGCTATCTCCTTGACGGCGCGGCCGACGACTTCCTCGGAGTGGCCGTGTCCGTACACTGCGGCGGTGTCGATCCAGTTGACCCCCGAATCGACAGCGTGCTGGACTGCGGCAACCGAGTCATTGTCGTCCTGATCGCCCCAGGCGTTCGCCCAGCCGCCCCCACCGATGGCCCAGGCGCCGAAGCCAACTCGCGTGATGGACATGTCGGTACGGCCGAAGGACACGGTGGGAAGAGTCATGGTGTCAGGCTAGGCACCCGGATGGGTGCGCGTCCAACAGGAAGAATCGGTGCGATTGATCGCCTCGAGTGATCAATCGGATGCGCCACCCTCCTCTTGCATGAGCCCTCCTCTTCCATTGAGAAGTCACGGCACTGGACGCCAGTCGCGCCCGTTATTGGACATGCCTCGCAGGGCGATCGACGATGGGCTTATGGCTACTTCATCACCACGAACTATCGGCGACGTCACGGTCGGAGCGATCGGGCTCGGCGGAATGCCGATGTCGATCGAAGGTCGACCGGACGAATCGCGGTCCATTGCAACCATCCACGCAGCGCTGGATGCCGGGGTCACGCTGTTCGACACCGCCGATGCGTACCACATCGGAGCGGATGAAGTCGGGCACAACGAGACCTTGTTCGCCAAGGGAATCGCGTCGTGGGGCGGCGACACGTCCAACGTCATCGTGGCCACGAAGGGCGGGCACTTCCGTCCCGGCGACGGTGGCTGGTACGTCAACGGAAACCCGGCCTACATCAAGCAAGCTGCACTGGCGTCTCTCTCACGGCTCGGCGTCGACGCAATCGGGCTCTACCAGTTTCACCGCCCCGACCCCGAGGTCGACTACGCCGACTCGGTCGGAGCGATCCGCGACCTGCTCGACGACGGCGTCATCCGCATGGCTGGCATCTC
>JANOYC010000131.1:0-5430 GCA_031428675.1 Microbacteriaceae bacterium
TGTCGACGACGCGTGAATACTGACCCCGTAGCGTCGGGGAATTCTGACCCCCTCCGACCACTCTTGGAGGGTGATCACTTTGGAGCATTGGGCAGAGATTCGTCGGTTGCATCGGGCTGAGCAGGTTCCGATCAAGGAGATCTCGAGGCGGCTCGGGATCGCGCGGAACACCGTGCGGTCGGCGTTGGCGTCGGAAGCGCCGCCGTCGTATCAAAGGGCGGGGAAGGGGTCGCTGGTGGACGCGGCAGAGCCCGAGGTCCGCAAGCTCCTCGTGGTGGACGCCAGGATGCCGGCGACGGTGATCGCAGAACGGATCGGGTGGGAGCACTCGATCACGATCTTGAAGGATCGGATCCGGCAGATCCGTCCGGAATATGCCGGGGTGGATCCCGCGGACCGGCTCGTGCACGAGCCTGGGGCCGCCGCGCAGATGGATCTGTGGTTCCCGGAGCCGCGGATCCCGGTCGGGCATGGGCAGGCGGCGATGCTGCCGGTGTTGGTGATGACATTGACGTTCTCGAAGTTCCTGGCCGCGGTGATGCTGCCCTCCCGGCAGGGTGGTGATCTGTTCGCGGGGATGTGGCAGCTGATCGCGCAGGTCGGGCGGGTCTCCAAGACGCTGGTCTGGGATCGCGAAGCAGCGATCGGCCCGAGAGGCACGGTCACCACCGGCGCTGCCGCGTTCGCGGGGACTCTCGCGACACGCGTCGTGCTGGCCCCGCCGCGGGATCCGGAGTTCAAGGGCATGACCGAACGTAACAACGGGTTCTTCGAGACCTCGTTCCTGCCGGGCCGGTCTTTTGCGTCCCCGGCGGATTTCAACGTCCAACTGTCGCAGTGGCTGCCGCGCGCGAATCAACGCACGATCCGCTCGCTCGGCGCCCGGCCCGTCGATGTCCTCGATCGTGACCTGCAGGCGATGACCATGCTGCCGCCCATCCCCCCGGTGACAGGTCTCCTGAACCGGGTGCGGCTTGCTCGGGACTACTACGTCCGCGTCGACGGCAATGACTACTCCGTGGACCCGAGGATGATCGGCCGGCTCGTAGATGTCACGGCGACTCTGACCCGGGTGATCGTGGTCTGCGACGGTCGCGCGGTCGCTGACCATGAACGGTGCTGGGCGAAGCACGCGATCGTCACGGACCCGGCTCACGTGGAGGTCGCTCGAGGGCTGCGGTCCACGTTCAGTGCCGCGAAACGCGACCGGGAACGTGCCCTGCGGGCAGGCCCGCCCGGTGCTGGAGTGATTTTTCGCGACCTGCCTGACTACGACGCGTTGTTCGGTGTGAACTTCGACCCGAGCACCGGGGAAGTGCTCTAATGCCCGAGTCGATCACCGCGACGATGGGGTATCTGGCCCGCGCGTTGAAGACCCCCACGATCGGACGGGTCTGGGAGCCCCTCGCCGCCCAAGCACGCGAGCAGGGCTGGTCGCATGAGGAGTATCTGACCGCGGTGCTGCAACGCCAAGTCGCGGATCGAGAAGCGAATGGCACGGCGCTACGGATCGGCGGCGCTCACTTCCCCGCCGTGAAGACGCTCGATGATTTCAACGTCGATCACCAGCCCTCGCTACGCCGCGACGTGCTCGCGCACCTGGCGACCACGACCTTCATCCCGAAAGCAGAGAACGTGATCCTGCTCGGCCCGCCCGGCGTCGGGAAAACACATCTCGCGATCGGCCTCGGCATCAAAGCCGCGCACGCCGGTTACCCGGTGTTGTTCGACACCGCGACCGGCTGGGTCAATCGTCTGCAAACCTCCCACGCCGCTGGACGGCTCGAGCACGAGCTGAAACGCCTCCGCCGCTACCGGCTGCTGATCATCGACGAGGTCGGCTACCTGCCATTCGACGCGGACGCCGCGAACCTGTTCTTCCAACTCATCTCATCACGCTACGAGCAAGGCTCCATCCTCGTGACTTCGAACATGCCATTCGGGCGATGGGGCGAGATCTTCAGCGACGACATCGTCGCCGCCGCGATGATCGACCGTCTCGTCCACCACGCCGAGGTCCTGACCCTCGCCGGCGACTCGTACCGGACCAGGGCCCGACGTGAGCTCCTCAAGAACCCCGCAACCCCCGCGGACCAGTAACAACAACCAACCCGAGGGGGTCAGAATTCAACGACGATAAGGGGTCAATATTCGCCCGACGTTGACACGGAGCGACCAACGGCCGCGCGCACCAACCGAGGGCGATACTCCCCCGCTTTCATTGCTGCCCGGCCAAGGAAGAAGAGGCCGATCATCAGGAGGCCATCTGAGAGCAGCGTGGCCAGGTTGTTTGCGCCAAGGACCCGATCGACGATGACGTAGATCGCATCGACGTTGAGTGTCATCGCGATAGCGATCGTCAGTGCAGAGTACGTGATACTGCGGTCTGTGCGCCCGCGCCGAAGGATGAGCAGGCTCGCCACAAGCACCCACATGAGTGCCGCGACGAGCGTCTGGAACATGCGAATATCTCCGAATAGCGAGACTCCGCGAACGCCGAACCGCGGATGCCTGCCGCGAGCCGGTCGGCCAATGACTCTGCGGCGATCTCAGTGCCTGTGTCGAGGTCCTGGCGCCTGAGCAAGCGGCCGCGAGTGTGCGGTGGGATATCGGGTAACAGGGCATCCACCTCGGAGCACTCGTCGCCGTCGCAGTGCCCAAGAATCATGTGAGCGAACTCATGCAGAACGAACTGTTGGCGGTGCAGAACCGAGTCGCTGTGGGCGTGGAGGATCAGATCCTCGGTATCGGTAGTCAGCCAGACGGCGCAGATACCATCATGGTCGCCAAGATCGGCAAGCTCAACGACGCGCAGCTTCCGTTGTCTGCGCTGCCGCACAGCGTCGAACAAGGCGTCGAAGGTGAAGGCTCCGCCCAGAGCAAGATCCGCGACAGCCGTAGACACGGTCATTTCGACATTCATGCTCTGCACACCCTCCTTCGAGAGCATCTACCGGCGTTACTCCGCGCCGGGGGCACCGTCACTGCTCGATTGTGTGTGCCATTTCTTCGTCTAGGAACCTGCTGATGGCTTGGAGAGCTTTCGGTGAAATATCTCCAAGGGTGCGGGCTGCGTAGGACTTGACCTTCGCCGCCCGCATTGAGCGCACAAGATCAAGCTGTGCACTCACTCTCGCCGGGACCTCGGCCCCATCAGAACCGACAAGGAAGTCAGCGTCGACATCGAAGAACGATGCCAGCCCTTCGAATACCTCGGGATCTTGCACGTACCGGTGCCCGTTCACCATGTAGGTCCACCGCGATCTCGACAGATTGGTACCGCGTTCGCCTAGGTAAGCGGCGATCTGCGAATACGTCGGTTCAATACCTGACTCAGCGATCGCAACATCGAGCAGCAGGCGCAGGCGTTTCGCGAGATCCGCGGCGGCGGCTTTGCTCTCGTTCTCGGTCATTGGTGCTGACCCCTTCCGTTCGGGACGGGTAGGTATCGGCGACTGTCGCCCCGGCGCAGGCGTTGCGCATGCTCAATGTAGCCGTTGAGCATGCACAAATCAAGCGTTGCGCATGCTCAATTGCCATGTTAGAACGGAAGGCCTAAGCCATTTGAGCATGATCAACGTGTGCGGTTTGACGTGACCGCACCACTGTTCAAAGAGAGGTCAACCATGCCAAATTCGAGGCGATGATGCGCGTTCAGTCGGTCGCGCGTGGTCGTAGCTTGCTCACGAGACCTCGGCGAGCATGCCTTCCCCGCTACCGCGACCTGGGCATCCCCGCTCACCTCACAGGTGCATCGCCACACGCTTCCACGACGTGGCACGCCTGAGAGGAGGCCGACCGATGACTTCGATTGACGATCGCCGCGAAGCGCGCGAAGCGAAGCTCGATGAGTTGCACGAGAAGCTGACCGAGGCTGTCGATCAGCTGGTGTCTGGCGAAGACTGGGCTAAGGCACTTGCCTTCGCAGCCCAGTTCCGAAGCCGTTCGTTCAACAACACGCTTCTGATCTGGATGCAGCACACCGCCGCGCATGAGGCAGGCCTGGTGCCCGATCCGATGCCTTCGTATGTGGCCGGATACAAGCAGTGGCAGCAGCTCGGACATCAGGTCGAGAAGGGTCAGCCGGGTTACCAGATTCTCGCTCCAGTTACCGGCCGCTTCGCCTCATCATCGCCATCTGACCCGACATCGTGGCGACGACTCAACCGGTACGAGAAGCCTCGCCCCGGCGAGCAAGTTCGGTCGAAGATGGTCGGCGTCCGCCCCGCGTACGTCTGGGATGCCGCACAGACCTCGGGCGATCCTATCCCGGCACCGCCTACGCCGAAGCTGCTTCGTGGTGAGGCTCCTTCGGGACTCCGAGCTGGAATCACTCGGCAGATCGAAGCAGCCGGATTCCAGCTGCACGCCGTGGCCAATGCAGGCGCGATCTATGGTGCGAACGGCGTGACCAACTACGGGGAGAAAACCGTGAGCGTCCGCGATGACATGGACCCGGCTGCCCAGGTGAAGACGCTGGCTCACGAGCTCGCACATGTCCTCATGCACGGCCCCGACCAGGGAGATGCACGTCAGCACCGAGGTATTGGTGAAGTCGAGGCCGAGTCGGTAGCGCTCATGGTGGGCGCGGCGCACGGCATGGACACCACCGGCTACACGATTCCCTATGTCTCGACGTGGGCGGCTCAAGTCGATGGGGAGGAACCGTCGAAGGCCGTTCGGGCAACGGGCGAGCGAGTCCGTGCGACGGCGATGAAGATTCTCGATCAGCTCGACACGCAAATGACCGGTGACGGCACACCTCCGGGGCTTGAGCGGGACTCGCCTCGTCAAGGCTCCAAGGCAGTCGAACGCACGGGCGCCTCACCCTCAACCATGGCCACCGCGGCGTCACAACAGGTGGCGTTGGCCGACGTGCGAGGGCTGCGATGAATGCGCCGGAAGCATTCGTGACGACGCTCGATCACATTGGTCGCGGGGTCTCCCTCCGTCAGAGCGCGCTCGCGTTCGCAGCTTCCGGCGTCCCCGTGTTTCCCTGCACCGCGGGCGGGAAGCGCCCCGCCGTTGCGGGAGGGTTCCTTTCGGCCAGCAGCGATCCCGAGTTGGTTCATCGCTGGTGGGCCGCAATGCCGTCAGCAAATATCGGGATGCCGACCGGCGCCGCCACTGGCCTTGTCGTGATCGACGTCGACGTGCACGGCTCCGTCAACGGTTACAACGCACTCGATGGCGCCAAGCGCGACGGACTGATTGAAGGTTGGGACGCCACAGTCAGGACTCCATCCGGCGGGCTGCACCTCTTCTTCCCGGCGGACGGGAACAGCGAGCAGCGCTCCTGGCAATCCGCACGGACTGGAATCGACTTCCGCGGTGACGGGGGCTATGTCATCGTCCCGCCGTCGCTGCGCACCCTCGCCGGGTCGACGCAACGATATGAGGTCCTCCAGTTGGCTAGTGCACCAGGTCGTG